>JBGAOL010000151.1:0-8948 GCA_044221825.1 Gemmatimonadales bacterium | reverse complement strand
AGCGCCGGAGCAGCTCCACCTGCTGGCCGCTCACCTGGTTGATCGTCGCCATGCGCCGCTGCAGCCGGCGGCGGAAGCGCGGGAAGCGCTCCGCCAGCTCCTGGCCCCCGGTCAGCTGGAGCACCGCGCGGCAGGTGCGGCGGTACTCCTCCTCCACCATGGCGAAGATCTCCTCCCGTCCCGCGCCCGCGGGGGCCAGTTCCGCGTACTGCCGCGCGATGTCGAGGTCCACGTAGGACAGGGTCTTCTCCACCTCGTCCATCACCAGCTGGAACAGCCGCGACTCCTCGTACATGCGCTTGAGCAGCTTCTGCCCCCGCTCGCCGCGGATCTGCAGGAAGGTCTCGAGCCCGCTCCCCATCCCGTACCACCCCGTGATGAAGTGCCGGTTCTGGGACCAGGCGAACACCCACGGGATGGCGCGCAGGTCGGAGAGGCTCCGCACCCCCGTGCGCCGCGCGGGGCGCGACCCGATGTTGAGCAGCGTCAGCTCCTCGAGGGGGCTCGCCGCCGTGAAGTAGGCCAGCAGGTCGGGATGCTGCACGAAGCGCCGGTAGGCGGCCTGCGCCGCGCCCGAGAGCGCCTCGAACGCCTCGTCGAATTCCGTGGTGGGCGCCAGCGCCGCCTCGTGCTCCGAGCGGAGCGAGTGCTCGATGACGCTCGCGGCCAGCAGCTCCACCTGGTACTGCGCGGTGCCGCGGTTGGCGTACTTGAACGACACCACCTCGCCCTGCTCGGTGATGCGCATGCGGCCCCGCACCGAGCCGGCCGGCTGCGCCGCGATGGCGCGCCCGAGCGGTGCCCCGCCCCGGCTCACCGACCCGCCCCGCCCGTGGAAGAAGGCGATCGGCACGCCGACCTCCTCCCCCACCCGGGTGAGCCGCGCCTGCGCCTTGAACAGCTCCCAGTTGGACGAGAGGAACCCGCCGTCCTTGTTGCTGTCCGAGTAGCCGATCATCACTTCCTGGGTGCCGCCGAGCGCCCGGACGGTGCGCCGCACCACGGGGATGTTGAGCAGCTCGCGCATGATGGCGGGCGCCCGGTGCAGGTCCTCGATGGTCTCGAACAGCGGCACGATCGGGAGCGTCGAGCTCTCGGTCCCCGCCTCGTCGGCAAAGAGCCCGCCCTCCTTGGCCAGCAGGTAGGCGCCGAGGATGTCGGCCACCTCGCGGGTCATGCTCAGGATGAAGGCGCCGAACGCCTCCCGGTCGAGGTCGCTCCGGATCTCGCGCACCAGGCGGAACATGCCGAGCGTCTCCTGCACCCCGGCGGGCAGCCCCTCGAGCGCGCGGTCGCCGCGGCGCGGCCTGGCCAGCTCCGCCACGAGCCACGCCTTCCACTCGGGCGAGTCCACCGCCGGCGGCTCCCCCTCGCTTCCCGTGGCCTGGCGCCACAGCGCCACCAGCGCCTCGGTGAGCTTGGCGGAGTTGTCGCGCAGGTCGAGCCGGACGGTGCTGAAGCGGAACACCTCCACCTCCCGGCGGAGCGGCCGCACCAGCGCCTGCGCCACCTGCGCCGCGCCGCCACGCGTGAGCGCGGACTCGAGCGCGCGGAGGTCGGCGAGCAGCTCGTCGGCCGAGGCATACCCCTCGCCGGCCGGCGCGGTCTTGCCCTGCTCGGCGTGGCGCAGGGCGCCGTCGAGCCGTCGCATCATGCACGCGAGGAACTGCCGGAACACCTCGCCCGGGTTGCGACCCAGGATGCCGGGGCCGTCCCCGCTCTGCTCCAGCGCGCGCGCCAGCAGGTCCCGGAAGTCGGCCGGGATGTCGAGGGCGCGCTCGGTGATGCTCATGGTGCGCAGCAGCTCGCTGAGCCGCTGCCGGTAGCGCTGCAGGCTCGCCACCCGGTTCTCGCCCGCCGTGCGCCGGGTGACGTCGTTGGTGACGAACGGGTTGCCGTCGCGGTCGCCGCCGATCCAGCTCCCGAACTGGAAGAACGGCGGGACCTCGAATCGCTCCCCCGGGTGCAGCTGCGCGAGCAGCCGGTCGAGCTTCTCGAGCATCTCGCTCGTGGCCTCGAACAGCGTCTCGCTGAAGAAGTGGAGGCCCCAGTACACCTCCTGCGGCACCGTGGGCTTCTCCAGGCGGAGCTCGCCGGTCATCCACAGCAGGTCGATGTCGAGCTTGAGCTGGTCGAGGATCTGCTGCCGCTCGCGCGGCGTCCACCGGGGGGACTCGAGGTCCACCAGCCGGCGGTAGATGCGGCGGTGCTTCTCGAGCACCGTCACCCGCTTGGCCTCGGTGGGATGGGCGGTGATGGTGGGCCGGATGCGGAGGGCGGCGAGCAGCTGCCGGAGCTCCTGGGGGCCGGCGATGCGCTCCTCGGCCGTCTCGTGCAGCACCTGCGCCAGCGTGCCGCGCACCTGCTCCGGGCCGCGCTCGGTCTCGGTCTGCCGCCGGCGCCGCATCCCCGCGTTCTGCTCGGCGATGCTCAGGAGCTGGAACCAGATCCCCTGCGCGCGGAGGCAGGCCTCCAGCTGCTCGGTAGTCCAGCCGCTGTCCATCGGGCCGCCGGCCAGCGCCTGCTCCAGGTAGGGATGGCGCGCGCGCACCACCTCGCGGAGCAGCCCGAAGAGGAGCTCCGCCACCTCCGTCGCGTACTGCGCCGCGCTCGCCGCGAGCGGGTCGGCGGAGGTGGCGAGGTCCTCGGCCGCGAAGGGCGCCTGGCGCTCGTCCGTCACACCACCCGGTCGCGCACCGGCTGCCCGGCGAAGAAGAGCTTGAGGTTCTCGATGGCGCGGAGCCCCATGGCCTCGCGGGTGTCGAGGGTGGCGCTGCCGAGGTGGGGGAGCAGCACCACGTTCTCCATCCCGAGCAGCGCCTCCGTCACCACCGGCTCCTTCTCGAACACGTCGAGCCCCGCGCCCTTGATCACGCCCGCCTGCAGCGCCGCCACCAGCGCCGCCTCGTCCACCACGTCGCCGCGGGCGGTGTTGATCAGGTAGGCGTCCCGCTTCATCTGGCTGAGCCGCTCGGCGTTGATCAGGTGTCGCGTCTCCGGCGTGGCCGGGCAGTGGAGCGACACGAAGTCCGCCTCCCGCAGCACGTCCTCGATGGTGGGCCGCTGTTCCGCCCCGAGCGCCCGCGCCTCCTCGGCCGAGGGCGGATAGGGGTCGCTGAAGAGCACCCGCATGCCGAAGCCGTGGTGCGCCCGCCGCGCCACGGCCTTGGCGATCCGCCCGAAGCCGATGAGCCCGAGCGTCTTCCCGCTCACCTTGGTGCCGAGCATGTGGGTGGGACGCCAGCCGGTCCACGCCTTGCCGCGGACGTGCCGCTCCCCCTCCCCCGCGCGCCGCGCCGTCATCAGCAGCAAGGTCAGCGCGATGTCCGCCGTGTCGTCCGTCAGCACGTCCGGCGTGTTGGTGACCGTGAGCCCGAGTTCCCTGGCCGCCTTGACGTCGATGTTGTTGAAGCCGACGCCGAAGTTGGCCACGATCTTCGCCCGCCGCCCCGCCACGCCCAGCACCTCGGCGGTCACCTTGTCGGTGACCGTCGGGAGCAGCGCATCGGCGGTCTTCAGGGCGTCCTGCAGCTCCGCGGTGGTGAGCGGCGTGTCCGTGGTGTTGATGACAGCGTCGAACAGCCGCTGGGCCTCCGCCTCACAGGCTGCGGGAATCTTGCGGGTGATGATGACGCGCGGCTTCTGGCTCATCGCGTCACCAGCTTCCGCTTGGCGGGCCGCTTGGCCAGCGCCTCGGCCACGGCCTCCCCGAGGTGGGCCGGGCTCTTGGCCACGGTAAGGCCCAGGGAGCGCATGATCTCCGCCTTCTCCGCCGCGGTGTCGCCGAAGGCGGAGATGATGGCGCCGGCGTGGCCCATGCGGCGGCCCTTGGGCGCCGTGAGGCCGGCCACGTAACCGATCACCGGCTTGCTCATGTTCTCCTTGACCCACATGGCCGCCTCGGCCTCCTGCGGGCCGCCGATCTCGCCGATCATCATGACGGCTTCCGTCTCCGGGTCCTGCTCGAAGAGCGCCAGCACGTCGAGGAAGCTGGACCCATTGATCGGGTCGCCGCCGATGCCGATGGACGAGGAGACGCCGATGCCCAGGTCCTTCATCTGGCTCGCCGCCTCGTAGCCGAGCGTGCCCGAGCGGGTCACCAGCCCGACCTTCCCCTCCATGTAGATGTGCCCCGGCATGATGCCGAGCATGGACTTGCCAGGGGAGATCAGGCCCGCGCAGTTCGGGCCCACCAGCGTGGTCCGCTTCTCCTTGGGGTAGCGGCGGAGGTAGCGCTTGACGGTCATCATGTCCTGCGCCGGGATGCCGTCGGTGATGCAGCAGACGAGCTTGATGCCCGCATCCGCCGCCTCCATGATGGCGTCGGCGCAGAAGGCCGCCGGCACGAAGATGATGCTCGCGTCGGGATACACGGCGTCCACGGCCTCCTTCACCGTGTTGAACACCGGCAGCCCGATGTGGCTCTGGCCGCCCTTCCCCGGCGTGACGCCGCCCACGACCTTGGAGCCGTACTCGATCATCTTCTGCGCGTGGAAGGTCGCCTTGTCGCCCGTGAAGCCCTGGACCAGGATCCGGGTGAGCGAGTTGATCATGATGGCCATGGTCAGTTCCTCCCCGCGCCCTTCCACGCCGCCACGACCTTGTCGGCCGCGTCGGCGAGGGAGTCCGCCTGGATGATCGAGAGCCCGGACTGGGCGATGATGGCGCGGCCTTCCTCGACGTTGGTGCCGGCAAGGCGCACGACCAGCGGGACCTTCACCCCCACCTCCTGCACCGCCTGCACCACGCCCTTGGCCACCCAGTCGCAGCGGTTGATGCCGGCGAAGATGTTGACCAGCATGGCCCCCACCTTCTTGTCCTGCAGCACCAGCTTGAACGCGTTGGCCACCCGCTCCGGGGAGGCGCCGCCGCCCACGTCGAGGAAGTTGGCCGGGTTGCCGCCGGCGTGCTTGATCATGTCCATCGTGGCCATGGCCAGGCCCGCGCCGTTGATGATGCAGCCGATCTCGCCGTCGAGGGCCACGTAGTTGAGGCCGTGCTCCGACGCCAGCGCCTCGCGCGGGTCCTCCTCGGCGTGGTCGCGGAGCTCGCTCACGTTGGGGCGGCGGAAGAGCGCGTTGTCGTCGAAGGCCATCTTGGCGTCGAGCGCCAGCAGCTGGCCGTCGCGGGTGAGCACCAGCGGGTTGATCTCCACCATCGTGGCGTCGAGGTCGCGGAACGCCCGGTAGCAGCCCATCAGCATGGTGACCATCCGGTTCACCGCGGCCGCCGGCAACCCGAGCCCGAAGGCCACCTCCCGCGCCTGGAAGGCGCGCATCCCCACCGCCGGCTCCATGGTCTGGCGCAGGATGGTCTCCGGCTCGCTCTTCGCGATCTCCTCGATCTCCATGCCGCCGTGCGGGTGCGCCACCAGCATGATCCGCTCGGACTTCCGGTCCAGCACAAAGCCGATGTAGAGCTCCCGCTCGATCGGCACCGCCGCCTCGATGTACAGCCGGTGGACCACCTTGCCCTCGGGTCCGGTCTGGTGGGTCACCAGCCGCTTCCCGAGCAGCTCGCCGGCCGCCTTCCGCACCTCGTCCTCCGTGGTGCAGAGCTTGATGCCGCCGGCCTTGCCGCGGGCGCCCGAATGGATCTGGGCCTTCACCGCCCAGCGGTTGCCGCCGATCTCGGCCGCGCGATAGACCGCCTGCTCGGCCGAGTAGGCGACGCCCCCGCGGGGGACGGCGACGCCGAAGTTGGCGAGGAGTTCCTTCGCCTGGTATTCGTGGATGTCCACAGCTGCCTCCGGTTGGCGTGCCTCACCGGGCGCGCGCACGAGGGGGTGGTGTGCGAGGCGCGCCGTCCTGGCACGCGGATGGTCTGCCTGCGAGGGCGCGCCCGGGGACGGGCGCACCCACGGTCCTCTGGGACGGTCAGCGTCTGGCGCGGATCGCCCGGTCCATGTCGACGACGTTCTGCGCCATGCGGGCGCTCGCGGCGTCGATCATCTTGCCGTCCAGCTGGGCGGCGCCCTTCCCCTGCTTGGCCGCCTCTTCCAGCGCCTCGAGGATCCGCGTGGCCCGGGTCACCTCCGCGTCCGGCGGCGTGAACACCTGGTTGGCGAGGTCCACCTGCGAGGGATGGATGGCCCACTTGCCCTCGATCCCGAGCGCGGCCCCGCGGCGCGCGGCCGCCAGGAACCCGTCCGGGTCCTTGAAGTCCCCGAAGGGCCCGTCAATGGGCCGGAGCCCGTAGGCCCGGCACGCCACGATCATCCGGGTCAGCGACGCATGCCACTGATCGCCCGGGTAGTCGGGGTTGAGGCCCCCGATCGATACCGTCCGCGCCCGCATGCTCGCCGCGTAGTCGGCCACGCCGAAGTGCATCGCCTCGAGCCGCTTCGAGCTCGTCGCGATGGCCTCCACGTTGGCCATGCCGAGCGCCGTCTCGATCAGCACGTCGATGCCGATCCGGTGCGGGAGGCCCTTGGCCTGCTCGATCTGGGTCAGCAGGGCGTCCGTCAGGTACACGTCGCCCGGCACGCCCACCTTGGGGACCAGCACCACGTCCAGGTGGGCGCCGGCCTGCTCCACCACGTCCACCATGTCCCGATAGAAGTAGTGGGTGTCGATGCCGTTCACCCGGACGCAGACCGTCTTGCCGTGCCCGCGCCAGTCGTACTGCCGGAGCGCCGCGATGACGTTGATGCGCGCCTGTTCCTTGTCCGCCGGCGCCACCGCGTCCTCGAGGTCGAGGAACACGTAGTCGGCCTTGGAGGTGAGCGCCTTCTCGAACATCGCCGGGTTGGAGCCCGGCACGGCCAGCTCGCTCCGCTGCAGGCGGGGGCGAGCCGGCTCGTAACGGGTGTGGCTCACGCGACCCCCGCCGGCTTCTTGGCCACCGCGGCCTCGGCCGGGGGCGGCACCACCTTGGGCGGGAGCGGCTGCTGGGTCTCGAGCCAGTACTGCTGCGCGGCCGCAACGCCCTTGCCCAGCTCCACCTTGATCCCCACGTCCCGCATGGCCATCTCCGCGCCCGCGATGCCGGCCAGGAGGGTGATCTCGTTCAGGTCGCCCAGGTGCCCGATCCGGAACAGCTTGCCGGCCACCTTGTTCAGGCCGGCGCCCAGCGCAAAGTTGTACCGCCGGTAGGCCACGTCGATGACGTCCGCGCCATTGAACCCGGCCGGCACCATGATGGCGCTGACCGTGTCCGAGTGCCACTTCGGCGCCTTGGAGCAGAGCGTGAGCCCCCACGCCGTCACCGCGCGGCGGCAGCCCTCGGCCAGCCGGTGGTGGCGGGCGTAGACGTTCTCCATCCCCTCCTCGAGGAGCATGGTGAGCGCCTCACGCAACCCGTACAGCATGGGGATCGAGGGCGTGTAGGGGAAGTACCCGGTGGCGTTGGCCTTGATCATGTCCTCGTAGGACCAGTAGCACCGCGGCAGCTTCGCGGTCTTGCCGGCCTCGAGCGCCCGCGGCCCCACGCACACGATGCCGGCGCCCGCCGGCAGCATGAAGCCCTTCTGCGAGCCCGTCACGGCGATGTCCACCTTCCACTCGTCCATCCGGAAGTCGATGGAGGCGAGCCCGCTCACGCTGTCCACGAAGAGCAGCGCCGGGTGCTTCGCCGCGTCGATCGCCTTGCGGACGGCGCCGATGTCGCTCGTGACGCCGGTGGCCGTCTCGTTGTGCACGATGCAGATGGCCTTGTAGCTGTGCGCGGTGTCCTTGGCCAGGAGCTCCTGGATCTGCTCCGGCGGCGCGCCCTCGCCCCACTCGACATCCACCACCGTGACGTCGAGGCCGAGGCGGGTCATCATGTCGATCCAGAGATGGCTGAACTGGCCGTAGCGGAACGAGAGCACCTTGTCGCCCGGCGACAGGGTGTTCACCAGCGCCGACTCCCAGCCGCCCGTCCCGGTGCCCGGGAACACGAACGGGGTGCCCGTCTCGGTCTTGAAGACCTTCTTGAGGTCCCGGAAGATCGGCAGCGTCAGCTGCGGGAACGCCGAGGAGCGGTGGTCCTCCTGGGGCACGTGCATGGCCCGGAGGATCCGGTCCGGCGAGTTGGTGGGACCGGGGACGAAGAGAAAGTTGCGGCCAGCCATGACGACTCCTCTCGCAGATAGACGACGGAACGGGAGCTCCGGGCTCCCGAGCGAATGCTTGCGGAGGGCTGTATGTTCATACGACCCGACCGCCCCTTCGACCACCGGATCCTGCCGATGGCCCTCCCCGCCGACTCGCGGGCCCTGCTGACGGAGCTGTACTGGACGGCCGTCACGGCGGCCGAACCGGGCCCCGCCCTGCGGGCGGCCCTCCGGGCCCGCCCCCTGCCTGACACTCCGGTGCACCTGCTGGCCTTGGGCAAGGCCGCCCGCCCCATGGCGGACGCGGCGGTGCAGTTCCTGGCCGAACATGGCCGGGAACCGGCCGGTGGGATCCTCGTGGTGCCCGAACCGGGCACGAGTCCACATCCCCGCCTTCCCGTGGTTGTCGGGGATCATCCCTTGCCCGGCGCCGGCTCCCTGGCCGCCAGTGAGGCCCTCGCCGGCGCCGTGGCGCAGGTTCAGCCCGCCCACGAGGCCTGGGTCCTGCTCTCCGGCGGCGCCACCAGCCTGCTCGGCGCCCCGCTCCCCGGCCTCCCCCCCGAATCCCTGCAGCACCTCTACCGGCTGCTGCTCGGCTCCGGGCTCGACATTACCGCCATGAATCGCATCCGCAAGCGATTCTCGCGCTGGGCCGGCGGCCGCCTGGCCGTGGCCCTGGCTCCGGCCCACGTGAAAAATTTCACAATCTCCGACGTCATCGGCGATGATCTCGGGTCCATCGCCTCGGGGCCCTGCATTCCGGATGAGTCCCGCGCGGCGGATGTGCGAGCGGCGCTCGTCTCCGCCGGCCTGTGGGACAAGGTACCCGCTCCCCTCCGAGACCACCTGGAGGCCGCCGGGCAGGGAACGGCACCGGAGACGCCCAAGCCGGATCACCCCGCCTTCACGACCA
>JBGAOL010000150.1:0-8969 GCA_044221825.1 Gemmatimonadales bacterium | reverse complement strand
GTTGCGGGACTTCCTCGCCCTGGTCGGCGGCCAGCGGAGCGACATCGCCACCGGCTTCGACGGGTTCCGGGCGGTGGAGATCGCCAACGCGATCCACACCTCCACGCGCGAGCACCGGGCCATCCAGCTCACCGCCCGGGACTGAGCGTGTCCCTGGCGGCGCTGCGCTGGCGGCTGGCCCTCACGGTCGCCGTCCTCTACGTCCTGCACTTCGCCCCGAACGTGGTGCGCGAGACCTACCTCGCCATCACGCTCGGGGAGCGGGGCAGCGTGCGGGTGGACGAGTACCTGGGGCTCCATCCCGACCTCTTCGCCATCGCGGGCCGCGGCGCCTACATCAACAGCAACCCCGGCGCCTCCATGCTCGGCGCCTTGCCCTATGCCGCGGCGCAACCGGCGCTGCGCCTGCTCTTCCGGCTCAAGCCCGGGCTCATTGCGCCCAAGCCGCAGGCCACGTACGACGACCCGCGCCCCAACCGCGCCAGGTTCATGAACGAGGCCCGCGCCCGCGGCCTCGACGTGAAGCTGGCGCTCGCCGCCGTCATCACCCACCTGGGCCTCATGGTGCCCCTGGCCGTGGTGGTGACCCTGGTCCTGTTCCAGTTCCTGGTGGCGCGCCTCGGCCGGCCTCGTGAGGCGGCCCTGCTGGCGCTCCTGTACGCCTTTGGCACCCCGATCTTCTTCCGTTCCGCGTTCCTCAACCAAAACGCCATCCTGGCACACCTGACCCTGCTGGCCTTCCTCGTCGTGGTGTGGCCCGGCGAGGGCGCCCGGGCCGGGCGCGCCGTGCGTGCCGGGCTGCTGCTCGGCATCGGCCTCGTGTGCGACTACAGCGCCGCGCCCCTCCTGCTGGCCTTCGGGCTGTGGATCGCCCTGCGCGGCGGCCAGGCTGCCGGCGTGGGCGGGTTCGTCCGCGACGGCCTCGCCTTCTCCCTCGGCGTCCTCGGGCCAACACTGCTGCTGCTGGGCTACCAGCAGGCGGCGTTCGGCAATCCCTGGCTGCCCGCGCAGCGCTACATGCCCGATACCCAGCTCAGCGTCAACGGCTGGCACGGGATCACGCTCCCGACCGGGGACCTGCTCTGGCGCAACCTGCTGGACCCGGCCTACGGCCTCTTCGTCTTTTGCCCGCTCCTGCTGCTGGCGCTCGCCGCCCCGTTCGTCCCGACGGATTCCGCGCTGCTGCAGCGCAACGAGCTGGCCCTGATCGTCGGCGCGTCGCTGGCGCTGCTGCTCTTCTCCAGCGCCAACAACTTCGCTGCCCTGCAGTGGAACACTGGCGTGCGCTACATGGTGCCGGCCGGTGCCCTCCTCTTCCTGGCGGCGGTGCCCGTGTGGCGGCGCCTCCCGCGCGCGGGCCGGGTGCTGGTCGTGGCACCCACGCTGGTCATCTCGTGGGCGGTGAGCATGATGCGCGAATCAGTGCCGCATTCATTGGCGCTCCTGGTCCATGGCGGTCCTGACCTCCCCTGGCTCATCACCCTGCGGAAGACCGCGGCCGCCTACGCGCCGTTTCTCGGCGAGGGGACCGCGCGCGTGGCCAGCCTCATCCTGCTCGTGACCGGCACCGCCCTCTGGTTCCTCTGGCGCCCGGTACTCCGCGCGCCCGCACCGGTGACCCCGACATGACCGCCTCGTTCTCCGTCCTGCTCACCGTGGTCGACGGCGGCGCCGCCCTCGAGCGCTGCCTCGAGGGGCTCCGCGCGCAGCAGGGGGCGCCCCCGCTCGAGATCATCGTGCCCTACGACGACACCCAGGCCGCCATCGCCCAGCTGGCGGCGCGCTACCCGGAGGTCCGCTTCCTCCCGCTCGGCCGCGTAACGACCGCCCGGGACACGGCCAGCGCCGAGGGGCAGCACGAGCTCTTCGACCGCCGCCGCGCCGCCGGCCTCGCGGCCGCCACCGGCGAGCTCGTGGCCATCCTCGAGGATCGCGGCGTGCCCCGCCCCGACTGGGCCCGGCGCATGGCCGCACTGCACGCCGAGCTGCCGCATGCCGCCATCGGCGGGGCCATCGAGCATGGCCGCACGGCGTCCCTCAACTGGGCGGTGTACTTCTGCGACTTCGGCCGCTACCAGCTGCCGTTCGCAGCCGGCCCGCGCCCGTATGTGTCCGACGTGAACATCTGCTACAAGCGCCGCGCGCTGGAGCAGACCCGCGCCCTGTGGGCCGAGCGGTATCATGAGACCACGGTGCACTGGGCGTTGCTGCGGGCGGGGGAAGTGCTGTTCCTGTCACCGGAGGTGGCGGTGGACCAGCACCGCGACGGCCTCGCGCTTGGCGCGCTGCTCGGCGAGCGGCTTGGCTGGGGGAGGCTCTTCGCCTATACGCGGGCGCGGGAGACCGGGATGGGCAAGCGCCTGGTGCTCGCGGCCCTGGCGCCTGTGCTCCCGTTCGTGCTTTTTGCGCGCCTGTTCCGGGATCGCCTGTCGAAGGGCCGCGACGTCGGCGCCTTCCTCGGCGCGAGCCCGGCCATCCTGCTCCTGCTCTGCAGCTGGAGCGCCGGGGAATGCCTGGGCTACGTCACCGGGCGACCCTGACCCACACGCCCCTACGGCGGCCCCGCGGCCGCCGTGCGCAGGAGGCGCGCGTGGCGGGCCAGCACCCCGAGAGAATCCGCGGTGACCGGCAAGGGGTGCTCCGCCAGGATGTCGGATTCCAGGTTGTAGAACTCGTTCGGCCGGCGCGGCATGAAGATGCCCTGCACGCGGTCCGCGATGACGCTGGCCCCCACCCGCCCCGCCGGATCCACGAGCGCCGAGAAGACCAGCGCCGGGGGCCGGACCTGAAGCTGACCGAGGGAGTCCTGCACCAGGAGTGATCGCCCCGGGATCCCGGTGGCTTCCTGTCCCGCAAGGCGCAGCGATCCCGGTGGCTTCCTGTCCCGCAAGGCGCAGCAGCGTCGCGGGAACACTCCGGAGGCTCACCGCCTGCCGTACCCGGACCCCGGCACCGAGCCCGTCCGGGAGGAGCATGAGCAGGGGGACCTGGACCAGCTGGGGGTAGAGGCTGTTGCCGTGCTCGAACAGCCCGTGCCGCCCGAACTGCTCGCCGTGGTCGGCCGTGATCACCACGAGCGTGTGCCGCAGCAGGCCCCGTCCCTCGAGGCTGTCCAGCAGCCGCCCCACATCGGCATCCAGCCCGTGCACCGCCGCCAGGTACGCCTCCCGCTCCGCGCGCCGCTCCGCAGGCGTGAATCGCTGCGCCCCCCGCCACGAGGCCTCGTAGCCGTAGTACCGGAAACGGTGTGGGCGCGCCCCCGGCTCGGTGCCCCAGGCCGCCACCGTCGCGGCCGAGGGCAGCACGGGGATGTGGGCATCGAAGTAGTTGGCGAAGACGAAGAACGGCCGCGCCCGCGGACCATCGAGCCAGCCGAGCACGGCCGCGTTCAGTTGTGCCGCCGACTTGCGCCCGGGCAGCTGATAGTCGTCAGCCTGCCGGCGCAGCCAGTCATTGTTGAGCAGGGCGGCGCCGAGCCCGGTGGTCAGGAGGAGATCGGCCGGGGTCCACTGGAAATCCTCGTAGTGCGCGAAGCCCTGCGCGAGGCCCTGGCCCGCATTGCAGTACAGCGTGTTGGCAATAAACCCCGCCGTGCTGTAGCCGCGGGACTGCAGCACTTCCGCCAGCGTCCGGCTCTCCGCCGCCAGCGGCTGCTCCCATCCCACCGTGAGGCCGGTGGCCATCCGGCCGGTAAAGAGGCTGGCATGCGACGGCAGGGTCCACGGCGCGGCGGCGATGGCGCGGTCGAACACCACCCCGCGCCGTCCCCAGCGCTCGAGGTTGGGCGTGGTGGCGCGATCGAACCCGTACAGGCTGAGGTAACTCCCCCGCACGGTGTCGAGCACCAGGAGCAGGATGTTGGGCGCCCCGCTGGCCGCCGCCGCCGCGGGAGGCGGCCGGCGCCAGCGCGGCAGCACCGCCCGGTCGAGCAGCGCCAGCAGCGCCACGATCCCGGCCAGGCCGAGCGCCACCCGCCGGGTCGAGCCCGCCCGCCAGGGCGCCCGGACCATCACCACCCCGACCCCGAGGGCGAGGAGTACGCGGCTGACGGGCAGGACGGGAAGGACGAGCAGGACCGCGAAGGTGGCCAGCGCGCTGAGGACGGCGCGTGTCAGGCGGCCGCGGGTGGGGACGAGCCAGTGGAGGAACAGCGCGAGGACCGGTAGCCAGGCGAGGTGCACCAGCGGCGCCACCCAGTAGAGCGCCGGATGCCGCACGGGGGCCCACCCGGTGAGCAGCAGGCGCGCCCCGCGGAGGCCCCCTTCGGCGAGCCCGGCCCCGAGCGCCGCCACCACCCCCCAGACCATCACCTCGAGTGTCCCCTGCCGCGTGTGGCCGACCGGAAACCGGTCGTCGGGACACTCGAGCGCGTTCATCCTAGGCGCCGAGCCGTTGCGGCACGTGGCCGCCGGCGGGAGGCTGGGGGGGCCTCGGGTTGTCGGCCTGCGGGGATTCGGCCATTCGCTTGAGCCCCTGGTAGTCGGTCTTGTCGGTCGAGGTACGCGGGATCGCGTCGAGCCAGCGATAGGCGTCCGGCCCCATGTAGCGGGGGAGCACCTCGGTGGCGAACTGCTTCAGCGCGATGAGCGATGGGCGGTCCTGCCCGGGATGCGCGCTCAGGTAGGCGGTGATCCGAACCCCGGCCAGGGGATCGGTGGTCGCCACCACCGCAACTTCATGCACCGACCCATGCCGCGCCAGCCCTGCCTCAATTTCGCCCAGCTCGATCCGGTAGCCGCGGCGCTTCACCATGCGGTCCGCCCGCCCGTGGAAGATCAGGCAGCCATCCGCCTGCTCCACCACCAGGTCGCCGGTGCGATACCAGCGCGTGCCCTCGGCATCCACGAGGAACGCCGCGGCGTTCCGCTCCGGCAGGTTCCAGTAGCCGGACATGATCCCGGCGCCGGCGATCACCAGCTCCCCCTCCGCCCCCGGCGCCACGGCCTCGCCCTCCGGCGTCACTACCCGGTAGCGGTAGTGGTCGCAGGTCCAGCCGATCGGGAAGGGCTCCGTCCGCTCGGCCGGCACCTCCGCCGGGACCTGGTACGCGGTGCAGACGTTGGTCTCGGTGGGGCCGTAGAGGTTGTGATACGCCGGGTGCGGCAGCAGGCGACGCAGCGCCCGGAACTGCGGCAGCGGGAACACTTCCCCCGCGAAGAGCACCAGCCGGAGGGAGCTCAGGTCGTAGCGGTCGAGGTGGCCGTACTGCACCAGCATGTTGAGGATCGACGGCGTGCTGTACCACACCGTGAAGCGCTCCGTCGCTAGCAGGGCGGCAAGCTTCTGCGGCTCCTTGCCGAGTTCCTCGCCGATCAGCGTCACCGAGGCGCCGCGGGTCAGCGGCACGTAGAGATCGAGGACCGAGAGGTCGAAGTGGAAGGGCGCGTGCGAGGAGAAGCGATCCTCCGGGCCCGGCTGGAACCGGCGCAGGCACCAGTCCACGAAGGCGTGCGCGGCCTCATGGGCGATCATCACACCCTTCGGCTTCCCGGTGGAGCCGGAGGTGTACAGGATGTACGCCAAGGCCTCCGGTGCGGGATCCGCGGCGTCAACCCCGGCCGCCACGGTGCCGACCGCCCGGTCGAGCGCCGAGCCGTTGCCGGGCTCATCCAGCACCAGCAGCGCGGGCGCGGCACCGAGACTCGCGAGTTCCGGCTCGAGCGCGGGCAGGAAGCTCCGGTCCACCACGGCCACGCGCACCGCGCAGTCGTTCATGATGTAGGCCGCCCGCCAGGCGGGGGACGTGGGGTCCACCGGCACGTACGCCCCGCCCGCCCGCCACACGCCGAGCATCGTGGCCACCGCATCGGCCGACTTGGGCAGGTGGATCGCCACGCGGTCCCCCGGCACCACGCCGAGGGCCCGGAGCCGGTCGCGCACGCGGGCGCTGAGCGCGCCGAGGCCCTGGTACGACAGCGGGTCGGTGCCGGGCACCCGCACCGCCGGCCGGCCCGGGTGGCGCTCGGCGGCTGCGAGCACCAGGCGCTGCAGCGGGACGCTCATCGCGCGGCGCCCTGCTTGGCCGCCACGAGCGAGGCGATGCGCTCCAGCGTGTCGAGCCGGGTCGCGTCCACGTCGGCCGCCTCCAGCTGGACGTCGAAGCGCTCCTCGAGGAAGGTCACCAGCTCGAGGGTGCCGAGCGAGTCGAGGATCCCGCCGGTGATGAGCGGCGTGGTCGGGGTCAGGTTGCGCGGGTCCTCGCCCTGCAGGAAGCGGTCGAGGATGTACTGCTTGGTGGCGGCAATCGTGGCGTCCATGGGTCGGCTCGCGGTCAACGGGTGGAATCAGGATGAAGGCGGAGGTCGAGGGCAGTGTTCCGCGCCACGAGCTCGCGCCAGAGCGCATCGGCAATGGCCGCGTGCCCGAGGGCGTTCGGGTGGCGGTCCCACTGGGCCACCCGGTACACAGACTCGAAGCTGGCCGGGTAGGCCTCCTGCAGGTCGAGGACCTCGAACCCGGCGGCCAGCGCGGCCGCGCGGCCCGTGGCCATCGCATTGTGCTTGGTGGTGGGTTCACGCAGCATCAGAACGACGCCGCGGGCGCCCATCCCGCGCAACGCCTCCGCCATCCGGCCATAGACCAGCTGGAAGAGCTCGGGCTCGACCGGCCGGAGCCGGCGGCGGATCTCCGTGAAGTCCATCCCCGGCTCCACCCCCGCCTTGATCAGCAGGCTGTCGAGTCCGGGCCACGGCACCGCCACGCCGGCGGCGCTGGCCCGCTGCAGGTGCAGCGCCATGTAGGTCGGGTCTACCTCGTGCATGGCGATCAGCACCAGGTCCGGCCGGAAGGCGGGCAGGGTGTGCTCCGCCTGATAGAGCAGGTGGAAGGGGCTGTACGCCTCAACCGCGAAGTTGAGCACCTCGTAGCGCCGGTCGCCGCTGCCACCGCGGGCGTTGAGGCGCTGCTCCACCAGCGCCTCCCAGGTCTCCCCGTCCCCGACGCCGGCACCCATCACGTCCGAGGGACCGAGCGTGGCCACGCGGAAGGTGTTGGCGGGCTTGGCCTCGCTGTACGCCTGGTCGCGCATGCCGAAGGCGTTGGTGCTGAGCGGCTGGCCTTTGTAGCGGATCGACACCGAGGGCGCGAGCGACTCGAGCAGGAAGTCCTGCCGGCGGGTGATCGCCGGGGTCTCGCGCAGGTCGAGCCAGTCCGCCGGCTTGTTGGTCTTGAGGCCCCAGACGTTGCTGCTCACCCGGTTGCCGCGGGTCAGCGCCTCGTAGTAGTCGCGATTCAGCTCCTCGGCGTCCTTGGCGTTGAGCTGCGAATCGCCGAGGGTGCCGAGCACCCCGCCCACCACCGGCCCGAGCCGCACCTGCAGCGAGGGCATGCCGAGCACCAGCAGCCCGCCGAGCATCGCCATCTGGGTGACGCCGGCGCGGACCAGCTGGGGCGCGTCCAGGTCCGCGCGCGGCCCCACGGCCGCCTGGCCCCACGGCCACCCCGCCACCGCCGCCAACGCCAGGAACCCCCCGATCACCGTCGCCACCTCGAGCAGGCTGGCCGACGGCACCACCTTCCAGAGCGACAGCCACTCGCCCAGGGTGTCGGTGCTCCACATGGACCACAGCAGCGCCAGCGCCGTGAACGTGGTGGCCACGGCCAGGCCACGGCGCCAGTTCCAGCGCCGGTCCGCGCGGCCGCGGGCCGGGTGGCGGAGGTCCCGCCACGCCTGCCACACTACCAGCGCGCCGAGCGCCGTCCAGAACAGCGTGTCCGGCACGGTGAAGAGCAGGTCCCCGAGCAGCCAGAACCATTGGTAGGCGTGCAGCGCCCAGGTCGCCACGAAGACGAGGGCAGTGGACAGGAGCAGCGCGCGCGCGTGCCCACCCTTGCGGAGGCGGAAGAAGGCGGGGTAATACACCACCTTCATCATGAAGTCCTTCCAATAGATGTTGATCCGCCGCCAGAGGTCCGAGAAGTTGGTGGACAGGAAGTAGAGGTGGTGCGTCTCGGGCAGGTGGAAGCCGTAGAGGTGCAGCACCCCGACGATGAAGTGGAACGTGCCCGAGACCTTGAGGTACAGGAAGAACGTCGCCAGGACGAACTGCACCAGCTGCCCGAGCGACTGCACCTCCGGCGCCGACAGCACCAGGTTGTGGTACACGAAGCGGTACGCCAGCAGGTGCAGGATGCCGCGCGTGATCCAGCGCAGCCCGCGCTGCACGATGGTCCACTCGTCGGCGTCGTAGTAGGTGCTGGTGAAGGTCTTGTAGTCGATGATGGGGAACAGCGGAAAGGCGACGTTGGGCACCATGAAGAAGTAGGCAATGGTGCGCGCCGGCGTCATCTTCTCCCCCTGCCCCACCGCCTGCACGTAGAGGATCACCCGGAACATGAACAGCGAGCCGAGCACCGCCCACACTCCCGCCGGGATGGGTGAGTGGACAACGCCGCTCCGCAGCACCGCGAGCAGCACGCCGAGCCCGAGCAGCGCCCCGATGCGCCGGCCCTGGCGCCCCGGCAGGTGACACGCCGCAATCAGCAGCGCCCCGAGCCCGAACACCCACAGCGACGCGCGCCCCAGCGTCAGGACGATGGACGCCGCCGAAACCAGTCCGAAAAAGGGCAGCCGGTACGCCCTCGGCAGGAGCGCGTGAATCGGGAACGTGGCCGCCACCAGGGCCACCAGCCAGAGGAAGGCCTGGCTCTCGAGCTGGAAGGCCTTGACCACCAGCGCCACCAGGGCCAGCTGGATGGTGCCGCCGATGACCCCGGCGAGGTACGGGAGGCGGCGCACGGAGGCGGCCGCCCGCTCCTGCGGAGGCGCCTCGGGGAGCGTCAGTGTAGCGGAACCCATGGTCGTCCGGCGCTAAGGGGACGCCCGCGGGCAGGGGACCCGGGGCGAACGAGTGAAGCTGCCCTATCCCTTGCGAGGAGTGTGCCACCGCGGCCGGGGAAGCCCTGCCCGGGCGCAACATCCCATCTCCTTGTCAATCAAGGAGCTAGCGAGGGCCGTCGGGGGGGAGGAG
>JBGAOL010000149.1:0-8876 GCA_044221825.1 Gemmatimonadales bacterium | reverse complement strand
GCGCGGGGTCCCGAGCCGCTCCTGGAGCTGCACCTCGCTCCGGCTGCGAGCGGCCCGGTGCTCGAGGGCGCGCCGGTCCGCCGCCGCCCGGCGGCCGAACGGGTGCTCGCCGGCCGCGAGGACTGGCTGATGCTGGCCGGGATCGACCGGTGGTTCGGCGGGGTGCATCTCGAGGGGCGACGGGTGGCCTGGCGCTGGGACCCGCTCAACGGCCGGATCGCCCATGTCACCGGCGCGTAGGGCATTGAACCCCCGGCGCCGAGGCGCCACTTTTCCGGACACCATTCTCCCACCACAAGGTTTGACATGGGCAAGCTCGTCTTTGGCGGGGTCCTGCTGCTCGTCGCGTTCTTCCTCATGCTCGCGCGGGCCGGCGCGAGCGGCGGGAAGAGCTCCGGATTGCTCCGCGCCTTCGCGCTCTTCTTCGGCACGCTCTCGCTCTTCTTCATCCTCGGCGCGCTGGTGGTGGTGGTGGAGCCGGGACAGGTCGGCGTCAAGCACGCCTTCGGCACCGTGAGCGGCCAGCCCCTGCTGCCGGGCATCCACATGGTGGCGCCGTGGTCCTCGGTGGAGCGCTACTCCACCCGCGAGGAGCAGTACCCGAACAACCAGGAAGAGCCGGAGGAGATCGCCGCGCTGTCCAGCGAGCAGATGGGCATGACGGTGGACGTGGGCCTGCGCTGGCAGATCAACCCCGCCGACGCCCCGCGCATCTTCACCGAGATCGGCACCGAGGAGCAGATCCACTCCCTGGTCCTCAATGCCATCCGCAAGGGCGTCCGCGACGGGATGGTGCGCTTCTCCATCAACGACATCAGCAAGCGGACCGAGATCGCGCAGGTCATGGGCTCGCTGGTGGATTCCACGCTGATCACCCAGCCGCGCGGCGGCGGGCAGCCGTTCCGCATCGCCACGGTGACGGCGTTCTTCCTCCGGGACCTGCAGCCGCCCGCGCAGGTGGTGGCGGCCATCAACGCCAAGATCGCGCAGGAGCAGCAGATCCAGACCGAGCGGCACCGCGTCGAGGTGGCCCGCCTGCAGAGCGAGCAGCAGAAGCTCCTCAACCAGACCCTCACCGCCGAGGCGCTGACCAAGCAGTACCTCGAGGTGCTGCACGACATGAAGGGCTCGAACAACCTGGTGGTCCTGGTGCCCACGGAGGGCGGCATGCCGCTCCTCGACCTGGCCAAGCTGCGCCAGAACCTGCAGTAAGGGCCCCAAATGCCACGCGGCGGTCCCGGATCCCCGGGACCGCCGCGTCGTGTTTCGCCCCGGCTCAGCCGGGCAGGTGCTCCCGGATCACCGTGATCAGGTCGCTGGGCTTGAAGGGCTTGGCGAGGGTGGCGGCAGCCCCGAAGCGCTGGGCCAGCTCCAGGTAGTTGCCCGCCGGGTTCACGCCGCCGCCCGACATGGCGATCACGGGGATCGCCGGCCAGCGCCGGCGCATCTCCAGGATGGTCTCGAGCCCCTCGCGCCCCGGCATCAGCAGGTCGGTGAGGACCAGCGCGATCCCCGGCAACTCGAGCCGCGCCAGGCCCATCGCCCCGTCCTCCGCCTCCTCCACGTCGTAACCCACCCCCGCCAGCGTGCGCGCGATGAGGCTGCGCATGTGGGCTTCGTCGTCGATGACCAGGATGCTCGGCACGGGGCACGCCCTCTCGCTTGGAGCCGCCGGGGGGAGGGGCGGCCCACCTCACAGTACACTGGCGCGGGGATCTTGTCACCCCCGTCAGCTCCCGGTTGCGTCAGGCCAGCGTCACCCGGTGGGCCGCCCCGCCCAGCGCACGCAGGTCGGGCGCGCCCCAGCGGGTGCCGTCGTGCAGGCGCTCCACCAGCGGGTCCGGCAGCTGCGCCGCCCCCACCCGGGCCCCGACGATGCTGCCCGTCATGGCGGCGAGGGTGTCGGTGTCGCCCCCGACGCCGATGGCCAGGCAGGTGGCGTCCCACCACGAGTCCGGCTCCTGCAGGAAGGCGTACAGGCTCCAGCAGACGCTGCTGGTCACGAAGCTCGAGATGCCGTGCCAGCGGTCGCGCCCCTCCGGCTCGATGCCGTGCTCGTGCAGGTAGCCGGCGGCCTGGTCGGGCTCGAGGCCCACCCAGCCCTCCATCTCCCAGAGCGTGGTGGCCACGCTGGCGTCGAGCGGCTCGACCAGCCGGCTCAGCTCCACCAGCACCGCCTCGGGGTCGATGGGCTCGCGCCGGGCGGCGATGGCGGCGGCACCGGCGATGGCCAGCGCGCCGGCCCCGGCACGGGGGTCATGGTGGGTCACGCGGGCCTGGTCGGCGGTGACTTGGGCCAGGCGCTGGAGGTCGTGCCCGAAGAGCACACCCAGGGGACCGGCGCGCATGGCCGCGCCATTCCCCGCATAGGGCGCCGGCATCCCGGCCGCATGCCAGGGCGTCCCGTCCGCCAGCGCGCGGGCCGCCGCGCGCGACGCCGGCCCGCCCCCGATCAGCCCGCCGCCCAGCACCACCGCCGCAAACCGCTCCGCGAAGTGGGCCGGGTCGAAGCCGCGCTTGTCCACGATGCTCTGCAGCAGCTCGCGCGCCAGCTGGGTGTCGTCGGTGACCTGCCCGAAGGGATGCCTCCCCCGGCCCCGCGTCCCGGCGAGCCCGCTCTGCAGCACCTCATCCACGTAGCGGCGCGCTTCCGCCGGCGGCTGCGCCTCCACGACCGCGCCGAGCGCGTCGCCGAGCGCGAGGCCAAGGAGGCTCCCGAGCGTCTGGTCCAGGGTGGGCAGGGTCATGGCGGGGGCGGGGCGCATTCCCAGACTATCGCCGGAATGGAAAAAGACGTGAGGGCGGTGCCACACCGCGCCTCACGTCTCGGGACGGACAGGGAGGGATTCGAACCCTCGAAACCGTTGCCGGTTTACCGGTTTTCGAGACCGGCTCCTTCAGCCACTCGGACACCTGTCCAGCGGGCGGACAATCTAAGCCGGGGAGGGCGCGGGACGGTAGGCCACGACCTTGAGCGCCGGACGGGCGTCCCGGTATCTTGGCCCCGCCCGGGGAGCATCCCCGGCCCTGCCCGCGCACCTGTCCGGGTAGTCGTGACCCTGGCCCAGGCTGCCCGTGACCGACCCCGCGCCGTCCCTCGCCCCCTCCCCCGCCCCGGCGTCCGCCGAGGCGGAACTGGCCCTGCAGGTGGCCCGGCGGCGGACCTTCGCCATCATCAGCCACCCGGACGCGGGCAAGACCACGCTCACGGAAAAGCTGCTGCTCTACGGCGGCGCCATTCACCTGGCGGGCTCGGTGAAGGCGCGCCGCGCCGACCGGCACGCCACCAGCGACTGGATGGAGCTGGAGCGCCAGCGCGGCATCTCGGTCACCTCGAGCGTGCTGCAGTTCGACTACGCCGGCTGCCGCGTCAACCTGCTCGACACGCCGGGCCACCAGGACTTCTCGGAGGACACCTACCGCACCCTGGTGGCGGCGGACAGCGCCGTGATGCTGCTGGACAACCGCAAGGGCGTCGAGGAGCGCACCCGCCAGCTGTTCGCGGTCTGCAAGCGGCGCCGCACGCCGATCGTCACCTTCGTCAACAAGTGCGACCGCGCCGGTGCCGACCCGATGACCCTCCTCGGCGACGTGGAGCGCGACCTCGGCATTGCCTGTCACGCGGCCGCCTGGCCCATCAACGGCGACACGGGCTTCATCGGCGTCTACGACCGCCGCCGCGCGCGCGCGCTCATCTTCGACCGCAACACCGACCACGGCGCCACCCGGGCCGAGACCCACGCCTACGCGCTCGACGACCCGCGCCTGCTCGAGCACGTGGAGCCCGGCGCGCTGCAGCGCCTGCGCGACGAGCTCGAGCTGCTCGAGGGCGCCGGGCACCCGTTCGACCGCGAGGCCTTCCTGGCCGGTGACCTCACCCCGGTGTACTTCGGCAGCGCGCTCACCAACTTCGGCGTCGAGGGCTTCCTGCAGGACTTCCTGGACCTGGCGCCTGCCCCGCTGGCGCGGGAGTCCACGGCCGGGCCCGTGGACCCGGTGCAGCCCGCCTTCACCGGCTTCGTGTTCAAGATCCAGGCGAACATGGACCCGAAGCACCGCGACCGGGTGGCCTTCCTGCGGATCTGCTCCGGCAAGTTCGAGGCGGGGATGGACGCGCGGCAGGTGCGCACCGGGAAGACGCTGCGCCTGGCGGCGCCACAGCAGTTCCTGGCCCGTGAGCGCATCGCCATCACCGAGGCGTGGCCCGGGGACGTCATCGGCATCATGGACCGCGGCAACCTGCGCATCGGCGACTCGCTCACCAACGGCCCGGACGCGGTGTTCCAGGACATTCCCCGCTTCCCGCCCGAGCACTTCGCCACGGTGGCGCCGGCCGACCCGCTGCGCCGCAAGCAGCTGGACACCGGACTTCGCGAACTCTCCGAGGAGGGGGCGGCCCAGGTGTTCTACGCCGAGGGCGACACGGGGCCCGCGCCGATCGTGGGGGCGGTGGGCCAGCTGCAGTTCGACGTGATGGTGTTCCGCCTGACGCACGAGTACGGCGCGCCCTGCCGGCTGGAGCCGATCCGCTACAAGCACCCGCGGTGGGTCACCGGCCCCAAGGCGGCCATCGAGCGGGCGTCGCAGGCGTCGGGGCGGCTCCGGCTGTTCGACACGGGAGGACGCCCGGTGCTGCTGTTCGAGAACGAGTGGTCGCTCCGCTGGGCGCTGGAGAACGAAAAGGAGCTCACGTTCCACGACGTGGCCCCCTGACCGCCCTCCCTCCACCTCGCAAGCGCGGCCCTTGGGCCGCGCCCGTGCCCGAATCCCGCCCCCTTGCGCTTGACAACCGCCCCCGCTAGACTTTGCGCCAGTTGAAAGACATAGCCCGCAAGGGCCCCGGAGGCGGCAACCGGGTGATGCCAGGCCGTGGTGTGGCGCTCGATTCCAACGGGAATCGGGCGTTTCGTCCTTTCAGGGGGTCAGTCCCGTCGCCCCGCGAAGAACTCCCGCAGCAACGCCCCGCACTCCTCCGCCAGCACCCCACCCAGGACCTCCGGCCGATGATTGAGCCGCGGGTGCCGCAGGACATCCCCGACCGAACCGGCCATGCCGGCCTTGTCGTCCCAGGCCCCGAAGACCACGCGGCCGACCTTGGCGAGCACGACGCCGCCGGCACATTGGGCGCAGGGCTCGAGCGTGACGTAGAGCGTGGCGCCCGGCAGCCGATCGACATCCAGCCGCGCCAGCGCCCGCCCGATGGCCAGCCATTCCGCGTGCGCGGTGGGCAGGCGGCGGGCCACGGTCTCGTTGTAGCCCGCGCCCACCACCCGCCCGTCCTGCATCACCACGGCGCCGACCGGCACCTCGCCAGCCTGCCGCGCCCGCCCCGCCTCCGCCAGCGCGAGCCGCATCCCCGCCAGGTCCTGGGGCGACGGGGGTGTGTCAGGCACTCGCCGCCTCCGGCGCCGGGGCCTCGCGGCGGAAGTCGAGCCCCTGGGCGGTGCGGTCCACCACCAGGGTGTCACCCTCGTGGAAGCGGCCCTCGAGCAGCTCGAGCGCGATGGGGTTCTGCAGCCGCCGCTGGATCACCCGCTTGAGCGGCCGGGCGCCGAACACCGGGTCGTAGCCCTCCTCGGCCAGCAGCTGGCGGGCGCCCTCCGTGACCCGGAGCGCGATGCGGCGCTCGGCCAGCTGCCGGGTGAGCCGCTCCAGCTGCAGCTCCACGATCTGCGCCAGGTCGGCGCGGGAGAGCTGGCGGAAGACGATGATGTCGTCCACCCGGTTCAGGAACTCGGGGCGGAAGTGGTGCCGGAGCTGGTCGCGCACCGCGCCCTCGACCCGCTGCCAGCGGTCGCCCTCGGCCTCGCCGGCCTCGAGGATGACCTGGCTGCCGATGTTCGAGGTCATGATGATGACCGTGTTCCGGAAGTCCACCACCCGGCCCTGGCTGTCGGTCAGGCGGCCGTCGTCGAGGATCTGCAGCAGCAGGTTGAAGACGTCGGGGTGGGCCTTCTCCACCTCATCGAAGAGCAGCACGCTGTAGGGCCGGCGGCGGACGGCCTCGGTCAGCTGGCCGCCCTCCTCGTAGCCCACGTAGCCCGGGGGGGCGCCGATCATGCGCGCCACCGAGTGCTTCTCCATGTACTCCGACATGTCGAGCCGCACCATGGCGCGCTCGTCGTCGAAGAGGAACTCGGCCAGCGCCCGCGCCGTCTCCGTCTTGCCCACGCCGGTGGGGCCGAGGAAGATGAACGAGCCGGTGGGCCGGTTGGGATCCGACAGCCCGGCGCGGCTCCGGCGCACGGCGTTGGCCACCGCCTCGACGGCCGCCGCCTGGCCCACCACGCGCCGCGCCAGCTCCGCCTCAAGGCGGGTGAGCCGCTCGCGGTCGCTCTCCAGCATCTTGGCCACCGGCACGCCGGTCCACTTGGCCACCACCTCGGCGATGTCCTCGGCGTCCACCTCCTCCTTGAGGTACTTGGCCGTGGCCTGGATCTGGGCCAGGCGCTGCTCCTCCTCCCCGATCTGGCGCTCGAGCTCAGGGATGCGGCCGTACTGGAGCTCGGCGGCACGCTGCAGGTCGCCGCGGCGGCGGGCCTGGTCCATCTCGGTCCGCAGCCCCTCGACCTCCTGCTTGCGACCCTGGATCTGCTGGATGGCCAGCTTCTCCGCCTGCCACTGCGCCTTCATGCCCCCGGAACGCTCCTTGAGCTCGGCGATCTCCTGCTCCACCGCCGTGCGCCGCTCGAGGCCGGCCTTGTCTTTTTCCTTGAGGAGCGCCTGCCGCTCGATCTCGAGCTGCAGGATGCGCCGCTCCACCTCGTCGATCTCCTGGGGGAGGCTGTCGATCTCCATGCGGAGGCGGCTCGCCGCCTCGTCCACGAGGTCGATGGCCTTGTCCGGCAGGAAACGGTCGCCGATGTAGCGGTCGGAGAGCGTGGCCGCGGCCACCAGCGCGTTGTCGGTGATGCGGATGCCGTGGTGGACCTCGTACTTCTCCTTGAGGCCGCGGAGAATGGCGATGGTGTCCGTGACGCTCGGCTCACCCACCAGCACGGGCTGGAAGCGGCGCTCCAGGGCGGCGTCCTTCTCGACGTGCTTGCGGTATTCATCGAGCGTGGTGGCACCCACCACGTGGAGCTCGCCGCGCGCGAGCGCGGGCTTGAGCAGGTTGCTGGCGTCCACCGCCCCCTCGGCCGCGCCCGCGCCCACCAGGGTGTGCAGCTCGTCGATGAAGACGACGAACTTGCCCTCGGCCTCGGTCAGCTCCTTCACCACCGACTTGAGGCGCTCCTCGAACTCGCCGCGGTACTTGGCGCCGGCCAGCAGGAGGCCGATGTCGAGCGCCACGATCTGCTTGTCCCGCAGCGACTCCGGGACGTCCCCGTTCACGATGCGCTGGGCCAGCCCCTCGACGATCGCCGTCTTGCCGACGCCCGGCTCGCCGATGAGCACCGGGTTGTTCTTGGTGCGCCGCGAGAGCACCTGCATCACCCGGCGCACTTCCTCGTCCCGGCCGATGACGGGATCGAGCTTCCCGCTGCGCGCCTGGTCGGTGAGGTTCCGGGTGAAGCGTTGCAGCGCCTGATACTGAGATTCGGGGGTCTGGTCGGTGACGCGGTGGGCGCCGCGCACGTCGGCGAGCGCCTGGCGCAGGTCCTCGGGGCCGATGCTCTGGGCGCCGAGCAGCTCGCGGGCGGTGGTGCCCTTCTCCTCGGCGAGGCCCACCAGCAGGTGCTCCGTCGAGACGTAGGCGTCGCCGAGTTGCTTGGCCTCGGCCTCGGCGCGGTCGAAGACGCGGTGCAGGATACGGTCGAAGGGCGGCTCGGCCCCACCTTCCTGCTTGGGCAGGCGAGCCAGCTCGCGCTCGTTCTCCTGCGTGAGGGCAGTGACGTTGAGGCCCGCCTTCTGAAGCAGCGGGCGCACCACCCCGTCCTCCTGCGCCAGCAAGGCCGCGAAGAGGTGGGTGTCGTTGGTGACCGGGTTGCCGCGCGCGGCCGCCAGCGCGGCGGCGTCGCGGTAGGCCTCCTGGGCCTTGATGGTGAGGCGTTCGGGTCGGATCATGATGAGGCCCTCATGGCTCGACGATACCGGGCGTGCCGGACCACCGAAAGGGCGGCGAAGCTGCCCTTCGTGCGTCCCGGCGATGACTGCCGAGACGGAGGGCAAGGCGCGGGCCGCGATTTGCTGCCCCGATGGCAGGGGCCACCGCCAGAATGAAAGCGGGCCGGTCGGTCGGACATCAAGTCCACCGCCGGCCCGCGCTCATTTCCGGGCGATCATCTTGAGCGTGTAGCGCTGACCGTCCACCGTCAGCTGGGCATAGTAGACGCCGGGGGTGAGTTCCCGGGTGCGATTCATCATGCGGCCGTCCCAGAAGGCCTCATGGGCCCCGCAGCGGAGCCGCAGGTTGTCGATGCGCTCCCCGTTGGAATTGAGCAGGATGGGGATCGCGACCATCTGGGCGAGCACGTTGTAGAGCTTCAGACTGACCAGGGGCTGGTGACCTCCCTCGCACAGGGCGGGGCTCAGGACAAAGGGCATCGTGGTGGACGGGAAGAACGGGTTGGGGTAGTTGTCCCGGAGCTCCACCTGCGGCGGGGGCCGTTCCTGCGCAGTGGCAGTGTCGGCGGCGCCGATGAGGAGGGCAAGGACGAGCCCCGGCCAGCGACTTCCGGCCATGGGTGCCTCCGCACGGAAAAGGATCGGCTACCGACCTGCCTGAAATTGGGGTTGAGGCAAGATCATGAGCCGGGCGCTGTCTGGCAAGCAACTGCACCCGGCAGCCTCACTTGCCCGGGGTGGCCCCGGTGAGTGCCGGTCCGGCCGCCCGCGCGTCGCCCCGGCGGACGGTGCGCCCGGCCTGATCGGCCCACTCGCGCAGCGGAATCAGGAACTTGCGCGAGATCCCGAGCCGCTCCCGCACCGCCGGG
>JBGAOL010000148.1:0-9154 GCA_044221825.1 Gemmatimonadales bacterium | reverse complement strand
AGACGCATCGGCATCATTGCCCGCCCTGTGAGCCCTGTTTAAGTTGCGCCATCTCTGCTCCCCGCCACCCGCTGGAGGCCTGTATGTCGCCGCGCTTCGCCCCGGTGCTCGTGCTCCTTGCGCTCGCCTGCTCGGGTGGCCAGTCGGCGCGCGGGCCCGCGCCCGCCCAGGCCAGGGCCTCCGCGCCCGACGCCGCCGTCCGGAACTTCATGCAGGCCGTCGCCGACAGCAATATCGCCGGCATGAGCCAGGTGTGGGGGACCAAGAACGGCCCCGCCGCCAAGACCCGCCAGCCCGCCGACTGGGAACAGCGCCTCGGCATCACCCAGTTGTTCCTGCGCCGGACCCCGTACCGCATCACGGGCATCGAGGAGGTCCGCGACCAGCCCGATCGCCGCGTGGTCCAGGTGGAACTCACCCGCACCGACGTCGAGGGCGCCACCTGCACCAAGCGGCTGCCGGTGACGGTGGTGGAAACCCGGGACTACGGCTGGCTGGTGGTGGGGCTCGACCTCACCGTGGCGGGCACGCCCGGCCGCGCCTGCGCGCCGCCCGCGCCCTGAGCCCCCCGCGGGGCGCCTCGCCGGGCCCCTCGCAGGTGCGGCCTATAGGCCGCGCGTTCGAGAGCGGCCGGCCTACTCGGTGAGCTCGATGAGCACCCCGGCCGTGGACTTGGGATGCAGGAACGCAATGCGATGCCCGCCCGCGCCCACGCGCGGCACCTCGTCCACCAGGCGATACCCGGCCGCCCGCGCGGCGGCGAGCGCCGAGTCGAGGTCGGGCACGCGATAGCAGACATGGTGGATCCCGGGCCCCCGCTTCGCGAGGAACTTCGCGATGGGACTCTCGGGCGAGCGGGGCTCCAGGAGCTCGACTTCCGGCCCGCCGAAGTGCAGGGACACGATCCGCGCCCCATCCGCCTCCTCGGCCGGGCCGGGAACCATTCCCAGCACGTCACGATAGAACGCAAGGGCGCCGTCAATGGACGCGACGGCCACGCCAATGTGAGCGATCTCGGGCTGTCCGGTCACGAGGAGCTCCGCAACGAGGATTGACCTGCGAGGCCCGGCCCCGGCCGGCCCTCCTTCAAGTATCACCGCATTCAACGTCCGTACGGGCCGACAATAGTCGGCCCCAACGCAAAGGCAAGACGAAAGGACCCGAAACGCATGGCCAGCGCCAACGTGGTGACCCTGACGACCGCCAACTTCGCCAGCGAGATCGAGCAGGCCAAGGGCCTCGCGCTCGTGGACTTCTGGGCGACCTGGTGCGGCCCCTGCCTGGCCATCGCGCCGGTCGTCGAGCAGATCGCCGACCAGTTCGCCGGCAAGGTGAAGGTCGCCAAGCTCGACACCGACGCCAACACCGACACCGCCGTCCGCTTCAACGTGCGCTCCATCCCCACCATCATGTTCTTCAAGGATGGCAAGCACGTGGACACCGTCATCGGCGCCGATCCGCGGATCAAGTCCATCCTCGAGGGCAAGATCCAGCAGCACTCCGTCATAAGCGTGCTCGCTGTAGCGGCCGGAGGTCTCCGGTCGCTACGGACGGCATCTCCGGGGCGCGCCGCGAGCTGCGCCCCAACGGCCTCTCCTCCGTAGGCCACCACGCCGGGGGCAGCCTGCCTCCGCTTGTTGTCCACCACCCCCTCTCCGCCTGCAGTCCCCCCCTCGGGGCGCGCCTCGCGTCCCTCCGGGCGACTCCCATCCCCGCCGCACCGGATCCATGCGCCACCTCGGGGAACTCCCCGGCGCGTGCGGCGAGTCTCGAGGCTTCCCTCGACCCCGGTCACAGCCCGCGTGCGTCCATGGCGTCGCAGGCAGCATCCTTGTATTCAGGTCATACCCCCGCCCCCTGCTAGATTCCGCCCATGGCCGCCACCCTCTATGTCGTAGCCACTCCGCTCGGCAACCTTGGGGACCTCTCGGCGCGCGCCGCGGAGGTGCTGCGGACCGTGCCGGTGGTGGCGGCGGAGGACACCCGGCGGGCGCGGACGCTGCTCCAGCACGTGGGCGCCAACCCCAAGGTGCTCAGCTTCCACGCCCACTCGCCCGAGCGGAGCACCGAGACCCTGCTCGAGATCCTCGGCGAGGAGCGCGACGTGGCCCTGGTGACCGATGCCGGCACCCCCGGCGTGAGCGATCCCGGGGAGGCACTCGTCGCCACGGTGCGGGAGGCGGGGTTCGGGGTGGTGCCCATTCCGGGGCCGTCGGCGGTGGCCACAGCGCTGTCGGCGTCGGGAATGCCGGCGGACCGCTACCTCTTCCTCGGGTTCATCCCCCGGAAGGGGCGGGACCGGGAGCAGTTCCTGCGGCAGGCGGCGCAGTCGCCGTGGACCGTCGTCTTCTACGAGGCGCCGCCCCGGCTCGGCGCGCTGCTGGCCGACCTGGTGCCGCTGGCGGGGGCCGACCGGCGGGTGGTGGTGGCCCGCGAGCTCACCAAGCTGTACGAGGAGTTCCGCGCCGGAACCCTCGGCGAGCTGGCGCCGTACTACGAGGCCAACGAGCCGCGTGGCGAGATCACCGTAGTGCTGGCCGGGCGAGGCCTGGTGGAGGAGCCCCCCATGAGTGAAGCCGACAGTGCCGCCCGCGCCGCCGAGCTGCTCGCTGGGGGACTCAGCAGGCGTGACACAGTGCAACGCCTGGTGGAGGACACCGGGCTCCCGCGCAACGAGGCATATCGCATCGTGATGGGACTGCCGTGACCGTGGGACGCCTCGCAGGCACCGTGCTGCTGGCGGGTCTCCTCGTGGGCCCACTCGCCGCGCAGCGCGTCTCCCCGGCGGGGAAGCGCCGGGAGGCGCCGCCAGGCATCATGACCATCGGCCGCCTCCACTACGACGGCGGTGGCGACTGGTACGCCAACCCCTCGAGCCTGCCCAACCTCCTCTCCGCCATCGCGGACCGGACCGGCATGCGGGTGGCGCCGCGGGAGATGGTGGTGCAGCTCCTCGACGACGAGCTCTGGAACGTCCCCTACCTCTACATGACCGGACACGGCAACGTGCACTGGAGCGACGCCGAGCTCGACGTGCTGCGCCGCTACCTGCAGCAGGGCGGCTTCCTCCATGCCGACGACAACTACGGCATGGACGAGTCCCTCCGCCGCGAGCTGCTGCGGCTCTTCCCCGGGCAGCCGCTGGTGGAAGTGCCGCTCACGCATCCCATCTACAACCTGATGTACAAGTTCCCGCAGGGCCTCCCCAAGATCCACGAGCACGACAAGAAGCCAGCCCAGGGCTTCGGGATCTTCCTCGACGGGCGCCTGGCCGTCTACTACTCCTACCAGAGCGACCTCGGCGACGGCTGGGAAGACCCGCAGGTCCACAAGGACCCGCCCGAGAAGCACGAGGCGGCGCTGCAGATGGGCGTCAACCTCTTCACCTACGCCGTGACCTTCGGGGGCCCGCGATGAGCCGCACCGCCCTCGTCCTCTCTCGCTTCTCAGCGCTCGGCGCCCGCCGCTCCGCGCTGGCCTACGCCCTCGGTGCGCTCGGCGGCCTCACGCTCATGCTCGGCGTGGCCGCATGGGGTGCCCGGCTCGGCGTCTTCGCGCAACCCTGGTGGGTGCTCGCCACGTGGGGCCTGGTGGTGCTGCTGGCGGCGCTCGCCACGGTGCTCGGGCTTCGCGCCGCGCGGGGCTATGCGCCCCGTGCGCTGGCGCAGGCGCTGGAGCAGCGGGGCTTCCGGCAGGGCTTCCTCGGCGGGCTCCTCGAGCCCGCGGCCACCGGCACCAGTCCCGACCTCCTGGCCGCAGCCGACGAGCACCACGCCCGCGAGCTCGAGGCGCGGGGCCCCGCGCTGGTGGAGGAGATGCTGCTGCCCATGCAGAAGCGCATCCTCGCCGGCGGGGCGCTGCTGGCCACGGGACTCGTGGTGCTGGCCACCGCGCGTCCCTTCACGGGCCGGCCCGCGCTGCTCTTCCAGCCCGGCGAGGCGTGGGCCGCCACCCGCGCGCCCGTCAGCCTCACGCTCGGCGCCACCGAGGTGGAGCGGGGCGACAGCGTGGCCGTCGAGGCGCTGGCCCGTGGCCGCCAGCACGCCATCCTCTGGACCCGCGCCCCCGGCGAGACCTGGAAGGGGCAGGGCCTCCCCCTCGACTCGCTGGGCCGCGCCCGCGTGGTCCTGGGCCCCCTCGAGGGGGACCTCTTCCTCCGCCTGACGAGCGGCGGCCGCACCTCCGACACCCTCGAGGTGAAGGTGCGGATGCCTGCCTTCCTCGGCACCCTAGCCGTGGTGGCGCGCTACCCCCGGTACCTGGACCTCGAGGACGAGCCGCTCCCCACCGACGGCGACACCATCGTGGTCCCCGAGGGCACCCGCCTCGAGGTGCAGGGCGAGGCCACGGCGGAGTTGACCACCGCCGGCTGGGACGGCGGCGCCGCGCGCGTCCCGCTCGACGTCTCCGGCACCCGCTTCCGCGGCAGCTTCACGCCGACCGGCGCCCGCACCTGGACCCTGGCCCTCGCCACCGCCAGCGGCGACCCGCTGGCCGGCGACACCATCCGGCTCCCCGTGGTGGCCGTGCCCGACAGCGGGCCGCGGGTGGAGGTGCCGGTGCCGGGCCAGGACACGCTGGTGCCGTTCAGCCTGGTGGTGCCGCTGGTGGTGGACGCCTCGGACGATCACGGCATCGCGCGCGTGGTGATGGAAAGCCGGCGCATCAGCCGCCTCGGCTTTGCCGATCCGGTCAAGACCGAGGTGCTGCCGCTCCCCGAGGGCGCGCGCGACCGCGTGATCCTGCCGTACCAGCTGGACCTCAATCGCCGGAACCTGGTGCCGGGGGATTCGCTGCGGTTCATCATCCGCGCCCTCGACAATGCGCCCCGGCCGCATGCCGGGAGCTCGCGCGAGTTCGTGCTGCGGCTCCCCACCGCGAGCGAGATGCGCGACGCCGCGCGCACCGCCGCGGACCAGGTGGGCCGCCGGCTCGACAGCATCGCGGAGGCGGGGAAGCAGCTGGAGCGGCAGACCGAGGACCTGGCGCAGGAGCGCCCCCGCGAGACCGGGCAGCAGGACGGCAACGGCAACAACGACGCCCTGAGCTACGAGAACGCCAAGCGCGCCGAGAGCGTGGCCCAGCAGCAGGAACGGCTGCTGCAGGAAGCGGAGCAGGTGCAGCAGGCGCTGGACGAGCTGCAGAAGAGCGCGGAGGCGGCCGGGATCAACGACCCCGCGTTCCAGGAGCGGCTGCGGGAGATCCAGGAACAGCTGGACCGGGCCCTCACGCCCGAGATCCGCGAGCGGCTGGCCGAGCTGCAGCGCGCGCTGCAGGAACTCGACCCCGAGCGCACCCGCGAGGCCCTGGAGCGCCTGGCCGATGCGCAGAAGCAGCTCCGGGAAGCGCTGGAGCGCTCACGGGAACTCTTCGAGCGCGCCGCGCTCGAGGGCGACATGGCCAACCTCTCCAAGGAGGCGGAGGAGCTGGCCCAGGAGCAGCAGCAGTGGAGCGAGCAGGCGCGCCAGGCCGACTCGGCCCGTGCCGCGGCGGCGGAGCAGCAGCTGGCCCAGCGCGCCGATTCCCTCGCGGCCGGCCTGCAGGACGTGGCGAAGCAGATGGCCGAGCAGTCGCCCGAGCGGCAGCAGGCCATGGAGCAGGCGGCGCAGCAGGCGCAGCAGGCGGCTGAGCAGATGCGGCAGGCGGCCAAGTCGGCCCAGCAGGGGCAGCGCCAGCAGGCGCAGCAGCAGGGACAGCAGGCGGCCAAGCAGTTGCAGCCGCTGAGCCAGCAGCTCGACGAGCAGCGCACCTCCATGCAGGGGGAGTGGAAGCAGGAGGTGGTGGAGGCGCTCGACCGGGTGCTGGCCGACGCCAGCCGCTTGGCGGAGCGGCAGCTCGACGTCAACGAGCGGCTCCGCGCCGGCGAGGCGAGCCCGCAGGTGCGCGCCGAGCAGGGCGCCATCCAGGAGGGCGTGGAGCGGCTGATGCAGCAGATGTCGGATGCAGCGGGGAAGAATGCGCTGGTGGGGCAGCAGTCGAGCACCGCGCTGGCCGCCGCGCGCGACGAGATGGAGCGCGCCCGCGAGGCGCTCAACAACGCCGCGCCCAATACCCGGGAGGCGAGCCGGCGGAGCGGGGAGGCGGTGGACGCGCTGAACGCCGCGGCGCATTCGCTGATGCGCGCGCGCGGGCAGGTGGCGGGCGCGGGCTCGGGGTCGGGGCTGCAGGAGGCCATGGAGCAGATGCAGCAGGCCGCGCAGCAGCAGGGACAGATCGGCCAGCAGTCGGGCGGGATGCTTCCGATGATGGGGCAGGGCGGCAGCCAGATGCAGGAGGCGCTCCGCCAGCTGGGCCAGCGCCAGCGCGCCATGGCGGAGCGGATGGAACGCCTCCGCGCGGGCGGCCAGGTACCCGGCGCCGGCGAGCTCGCCGAGGAGGCGCGCGAGCTGGCGCGCTCCCTCGAGGCCGGGCGGCTGGACCGCCAGACGGTGGAACGGCAGGAACGCCTCTTCCGCCGCATGCTCGACGCCGGCCGCACCCTGCAGGGCCAGGACGAGGACGAACGCCAGGAGCGCCAGAGCACCGCCGCCACCGGCGACAGCGTCCGCATCCCGCCCGCGCTCCGCCGGAGCCTCACCGACGAGCGGCTGCGCTATCCCACGTGGGAGGAGCTGCAGGCGCTCTCGCCCGACGAGCGGCGGCGGGTCACCGAGTACTTCCGCCGCCTGAGCAGCGCGCCCCGCCCGGCCGACACCGCGGACACGCCCGCGCCCTCCAAGGAATGAGCGTGCGCCGCCGTCTTCCTCCGCTGCTGCTGCTCCTCAGCCTCGCGGCCACGCCGCTCGCGGCGCAGGACGCCATGGCGCGCGCCTTCGACCTGGAGCGTCGCGGCAGCTACGCCCAGGCGGCCGAGGTGTACCGGGGCATCCTCAAGCAGAATCCCACCGAGGTGGCGGCGCTGCTGGGGCTCGAGCGGGCGCTGACGCCCATGAACCGCCTGACGGAGATCCTGCCCGAGGTGCGCGCGGCCATCGCCGCCAACCCGGGCTCCGGTGCCATCTACGGCGTGGGCCTCCGCGCCTACGCCCAGGCCGACCTGCTGGACAGCATCCCCGTCCTGGTGGACAAGTGGGGCAAGGTGACGCCGGGCGACGAGACGCCCTACCGCGAGTGGGCCGCCGCGGCCCTGGCCCGGCGCGACCGCACCACCGCCAAGCGCGCCTACCTGCTGGGCCGCGAGCGGATCGGAAAGCCCGACGTGCTGGCGCCGGAGCTGGCGCAGCTGGCCGTCATCGAGGAGGACTGGCCCACGGCCACCCGCGAGTGGTCGGCCGCGGTGCGGAAGCTCCCGGGCTACCGCAGCTCGGCGCTGGCCATGTTCAGCCAGGCCAAGCCGGAGGCGCGGCCCGCCATCCTGCGGGGCCTGGAGAAGGAATCGGGCAGCGAGCCCGCCCGCCTGCTGGTGGACCTCCGCGCCCGCTGGGGCGATCCCGCCGGCGCCTACGACGCGATGATGCGCACCCTGCCCGGGGGCGCCGCCCAGCAGATCGAGGTGCTGCAGGGCTTCCTAGAGCAGCTCCGTGGCGAGGCCTCCCCCGCCTACCAGCTGGTGCAGGCGCGCACCATGGAGGCGCTGGCGGAGCGCTGGAACAATGCTGCACAGAAGTCGCGCTTCCGGCTGGACGCCGCCAAGGCCTATGCCGCGGCCGGCGCCACCGCCGACGCCCGCCGGATGCTCCGGATGCTGGCCGAGGACCCGGCCACGGGGCCGGCGGCGGCGTCGGGCGCGTCGGCCACGCTGGTGGACCTCCTGGTGAAGGAGGGGAAGCCGGGCGAGGCGGCGGCGGAGCTGGAGCGGCTCCGGCCGCAGCTCCCGGTGGACGACTTCCTCCGCATGCGCCGCGACATTGCCGCGCGCTGGGCCCAGCAGGGCCAGCTCGCCGACGCCGAGAAGCTCATCGTGGCCGACAGCAGCGTGGAGGCGCTGGCGCTCCGCGGCCGCATCCGTCTCTACGCCGGGGACCTGAAGGGCACCTCCGACCTCTGGCGCGACGCCGGACCCTTTGCCGGCACGCGCGAGGAGTCCACGGCGCGGGCCGCGATCCTCGCCCTGCTGCAGCCCATCCAGCCCGACACCCTGGCGCAGCTCGGCCAGGGCTTCCAGCAGCTCGATCGCGGCGACTCGCTGGCCGCGGCCGGGACCTTCGTGCGCGTGGGCGCGGCACTCCCCGAGGACGGGGGGCGAGCCGAGGTGACGCTGCTGGCCGGCCGGGTGTACGCGGGGCTCGACAAGGGTGCCGAGGCGGAGCGGACGCTCAAGGCCGCCGTGGTGAAGGAGGCGCCCGCCACGGCCGCCGCGGCGCTGCTCGAACTGGGCCGCTTCTACGTGGCGCACCAGCGCGGGCCGGAGGCGGTGGCGGTGCTGGAGCAGATGATCCTCGACTACCCCCAGAGCGCGCTGGTGCCGCAGGGGCGACGGCTCCTGGACCAGGCGCGGAACGCGGTGCCGCGCACATGATCGACCGTCGCCACTTCCTGGGCGCCATGGGGGGCGCGCTCCTGGCCGGGCCCGGCGTCCGGCGCCTGGGTGAGCTCTGGGTGCCGCATCCCGCCGCCGCCTGGCTCCTCATCCCCATGGACGACCAGCAGCAGGATCACCTGAAGGCCTACGGCGTCACCTTCCGGGTGCTGGAGCGCGGCGGCAAGGCGGAGTGGTTCCTCAACTACCGCGGCGGCTCCTTCCTGGTCCCCGGCGACGGCGGCACCCAGCGCGACGCCGCGCTGGCCGGCGTCACCACCCTGCCGCTCAGCGAGGGCGAGGTGGTGAACATCCGCGCCCAGCTCCAGCAGGGGAACATGGACGCCGTGCCGCTCGAGAAGCCGCCCAAGGTCGCGGTGTACGCGCCGCCCAACGCGTCGCCCTGGGACGATGCGGTGACCATGGCGCTCAACTACGCCGGGATCGAGTTCAAGAAGGTCTGGGACGCGGAAGTGGCCCGGAAGGGACTCACCGACTACGACTGGCTGCACCTGCACCACGAGGACTTCACCGGCCAGTACTCGAAGTTCTACCTCAACTACGCCGGCACCCCCTGGCTCACCGACATGGTGAACCGGAACCAGGCGGTGGCGAAGCAGCTGGGCTTTGCCAACGTCCCCGCCTGCAAGAAGGCGGTGGCGGAGGAGATCCGGGCGTTCGTGGAGCGGGGCGGGT
>JBGAOL010000147.1:0-9062 GCA_044221825.1 Gemmatimonadales bacterium | reverse complement strand
GCGTTGGCGCGCACCATGGACGTGAGGATGCCGGAGCCCTGCGGCCCCGTGAGCCGCGCGGGCCGGAGCCCGCCCGGCGCGGGGGCGTCGTCCACCACGGCCCGGAGGAAGTGCTGCAGCCGGGGCCCGAGCGCGAGGGGCACCGCCAGCTCCACGGGGGTGCCGCGCCGGAACGGCAGCGCCTGGCCCAGCAGCGCCCGGATGGCCGGCCGCACGAACAGCTCGAACGTCACCATGGTGCTGACGGGATTGCCCGGAAGCCCGATCCACGGCACCCCCTGCAGCAGCCCGAACCCCACCGGCGCCCCGGGCCGCATGCGGACCCGCCAGAAGAGCAGTTCAGCGCCGAGCTCCTCCAGCACCCCGCGCACGTGGTCGTGCTCGCCCACGCTGACCCCGGCGGAGCTCACGATGAGGTCGCACGCGCGCGCGCGCTCGAAGTGCTCCCGCACGCTGGCCCGCGTGTCGGCCGCGATGCCGAGGTTCACCGGCACGCCGCCCGCCTGGCGCACCAGTGCCATCAGCGTGTGCGTGTTGGAGCTGGCGATCTTCCGCCCGCTCAGGATCTCGTCCGGCTGGTCCACGTCCACGATCTCGTCGCCGCCGCCGAAGATGGCCACGCGCGGGCGGCGGTAGATCATCGGGGTGGCCACCGCCACCGAGGCCAGCAGGCCGAGCGCCGCGGGCCCCAGCGTGGAGCCGGCGGTGAGGATGGTGGCGCCCTTCCGGAGGTCCTCGCCCGCGTTCCGGATGTTGCTGCCGGCGTCCCGGTCGCTGGTGATCCGCACCTCCGTGCGCCCGCCGTCGGTGTCCTCCTGGCGGATCACGCAATCGGCGCCCGCGGGGATGGGGGCGCCGGTGAAGATCCGGCTGCAGGTGCCGGGCGTGAGCGGCCGGGTGGGGAACTGCCCCGCCGGGATCTGCTCGATCACCTCGAGCCGCTTCGGCGCCTCCGCCGTGGCCCCGCGCACGTCCGCGCTCCGGGCGGCATACCCGTCCATGGCCGAGTTGGCCCACGCGGGGATGTCGATGGGAGCGACGATGTCCTCGGCCAGCACGGCGTCGAGCGCGTCGTCCAGCGGCACGCGGAGCGCGGGCTGGCGGCGGAGGTGGGCCTGGATGGTGAGGGCGGCGTCGCGGGCGGGGAGGGGAGGGCGCATGGGTGGGGAAGACCCCGGGCCTCAGAGGACCTGGGCCTTCTCCCACGCCAGGTTCGCCAGCAGCTGCAGCCACATGGTGTCGCGGAAGCGGAGCACCGGGCAGGCGGCCTCGAGCTTCTCGTCGTCGGTCACCAGCGCCACCCACTCGCCGGCGTTCGGGGCGCCCGCCACGTAGAGCGGCTTGGGGCCGACTTCCTTCCGGAACACCTCGATCTTGGGGAGGCTCGCCGCCTGGAAGCCCTCCACCAGCACGATGTCGGCGCCATCGAGGTAGTGGCGGGCGAGGGCCACCGGGTCGCCCGGGTCCTGCGCCCGCTCCACCAGGTGGCGCCGGTCCGGCGTCACCAGCAGCGAGCGCTCGGCCTTGCCCTCGTGGAAGTGGCGGAAGCGGTCATTGCCCGGCGGGTCCAGCTCGGGGCTCTCGGCGGCCTGCTTGATCGTCATCACGCGCCGCCCCTTGCGCACGTACTCGGCCGCGAGCGCCACCAGCAGCGTGGTCTTGCCCGCGTTCTTCCGGCCGATCACTGAGATGATGCGAGTCGCCACCGCCTGTCGGCCTCCGCGAGGTCGTCCGTCGTGTTGACGTTGAAGAACAGGGTGGCCGGGTCGCCGAACTCGGCCACCCGGGACAGGGGGAGGATACCGACATTCAGGCGATCATGGAAGCCGATCGCCCGGCGGTCGCCGGCGTCGAGCGCGGCGGCCATCGCCGCGCCCGCGGCGGGTGCGTACGCCGCGCAGAGCGGCTCGACCCCGCGACGATTGCCGCTTTCCGGCAGGAAGGCATCATGCCCCGTCAGGCCGTCGGCCAGGGCGCGGATCAGGGCGGGCGGGATGAAGGGCATGTCCCACGCCACGCACACCACCGGTGCCGGCGCCAGGAGCACGGCGGTGTGCAGGCCGCCGGTGGCACCGAGGCCGGGGCGGAGGTCGGGCACCACGCGGAGGCGGGGACGCCAGGTGAGGGCGGCGGGATCGTTGGCCACCAGGAGCGGCGGCGCGCCGAGCGCCGCCTCGAAGGCGGCCACCAGGCGGTCGAGGATGCGGACGCCACCGACCCGCTCGAGCCCCTTGGGCTCCCCGCCGAAGCGGGTGGCCCCGCCGCCGGCGAGGATGGCGCCCTGCATCAGTAGCGGCGGCCGCGCTTCCGCTCGAGCACCACGTCGAACGCGGCCACCACGCTCACCAGGTGCCGGCCCACCGTCTTGCTCGGCGGCTCCCCGCCCGTGAAGCCGGCGGTCGAGCCGATCACGGTGGGGATCCGCACCCAGTTGTCGCGCACCTCGAAGCGGAACTGGTAGCCGCCGCCGAGCACCGCCACGATCCCGCCACCGAAGCCGAGGTACGGCTGGGTGTTGTCGGGCTCGGGATCGTTGTAGACGTTCTTCTCGCTGTTGTCGGAGAAGGTCCCGCGCAGGCGGATGAAGCTCTGCTGCGAGATCACGAGGCCCGCGTTGGCCCGCAGGTACGGATAGATCGTGTTGTGCGGCGCGATGCGATAAACGACGCCCGCCGACAGCACGCCGGAGGAGGCGCTCCGCTCGCCCCGGTCCAGCTGCTTGCAGAGGTAGATCGTCGAGTCGCTCACCGGCCCGCCGGTGTCCGAGCCTCCGGTGGCGCAGGCATCCGCCGTGCCGAGCCCGAGCAGAGTGGCGCTGGCGTTGAAGCCGAGATTGGGGGTGGGGAAGTAGGTGGCGCCGAAGTCGATGTTGAACGTGGTCCGGAACGCGCGCTGCACCGCGATCGTGTCGATGCGGCCCGGGTAGATCTGCAGCGGCTGCGCCCCCACCGACCAGAGGTTCTTCCCGCCGAGCGTCTGCCCCAGGCCGACGGAGATCACCAGCCGCGCCTGGTCGGCGGTCCGCTGCGCGGCACCAGGGGTGGGCAGGAGGAGCAGCGCACAGCTCGCGGCGAGCAGGGTCGTCCGGCGCATGGGTATCGGGGTGAGGGGAATCCGCGGGACCGCTCGGCCGCGCCCGGCCGCGGGGGCCGTCGGGGTGGGGTCCGTCAGCAGCCGGAGACGGCCCCGTGGGCCGACTCCCGCACACTCAGGCCAGGCCGGTGCACTCCGCGCCCAGCGTCGCATCCTCGGCGACCCGCACCCGGGCCAGCCGCACGCCGGCCGGCAGCCCGGCGGCGATCCGGCCGAAGAGGTGCTCCGCCAGCGCCTCGCAAGTGGGGATGGGCTGCCCGCTCGAGAACGGGGCTACCTCCCGATTCAGGTCGCGCCCGTCGAGCGCATCCGTCACCTCGCGCGCCAGCAGCGCATCCAGCGCCACCAGGTCCACCAGCATCCCCGTCACCGGGTCCACCGCGCCGCTCACGCTCACGTCGCAGGTGTACTCGTGCGGGTGCGACTGGCTCAGCGCCCCGAACGCCGCCCGGTTCTGCTCCGCGCCCCAGTCGGCGCGCCAGAGGTGGTGGTGCGCCCGGAAGGTGACGCGGCGGGTGAGGCTCGTGGCCACGCTAGAAGTGGAAGGCCGCGCCCACGCGCAGCTCGCGCGCGCCGGACCAGGCGTCGCGCTTGCCGTCCGGCAGCACCGCGTTGGGGCGATCCGGATCGCTCGACGGCTCGGCCGCCGGCTCCTCGGTGTACACCAGCGGGTACTTGAGCTTCCAGAAGAGCTGCCGCGCCTCCACCCGGAGGCTGAACGACTGCCCCAGGAAGAACCGCGCGCCCAGCCCGGGGCTGAAGAAGAACTTGGTGCCGAACTTGTAGCCGCTCGAGTCCACCGCGGTCCCCGGCCCCTCGCCCCCGATGGCGAGGCCCACGCCCACCCCCACGAACGGCGCCAGGCCGTGCCAGCTCTTCTTGCCGGTGAGGTTGAGCTGCATGGCCGCTTCCACCATGGTGATCGGCTCCGCCACGGGGCCGTCCACGCGATTGGCCACGCTGTCGTCGGCGCTCACCACCAGCCGCTCGGTCTCCGCGTGCGAGAGCGTGAGGCCGAACTGCAGCGGCGCGCCGAGGCGGATGTCGCCCCGGACGCCGTAGACGCGGCCGTTGTGCGGGCCCACGCCCACCTTGCCGCCGTCGCCGGCCATGTCGCCGTAGAAGACGGTGAGCGACCGCCCGTGCACGATGTCACGGTACGGCGAGCGGATGGACTGGGCGGCGAGCGGGGACGCGGCCGTGGCGAGGGCCAGGGCGGCGAGCAGGGCACGGGACATGGGGCGCAATCTACTCTCGGACCGGCACCGCACCAGCGGCCGCCGGCACGGGCTCAAGGAAGGCGGAGGTCGCGGCCGGTCATCTCCGGCGGCGGCGTGATGCCGAGGAGGCCGAGCACCGTGGGGCCGACGTCGCAGAGCGCACCGCCGCTCCGGAGCGGGCCCGCCACGTTGCCGTGGGCCACCAGGAAGGGGACCGGGTTGGTGGTGTGCGCTGTGTGGGCGCCGCCGGTCTCGGGATCGATCATCAGTTCGCAGTTGCCGTGGTCCGCGGTGATGAGCACGGTGGCGCCTGAGCGCTCGGCCGCCTCCATGATGCGGCCCAGGCAGCGGTCCACCGTCTCCACGGCGGTGAGCACCGCGGGCAGCACGCCCGTGTGCCCCACCATGTCGGCGTTGGCAAAGTTGCAGAGCAGGAAGTCGTGCGCCCGCTGCTCCATGCCCTTCACCAGCACGTCGGTGATGCCGGCGGCGCTCATCTCGGGCGCCAGGTCGTAGGTGGCCACCTTCTGCGAGGCCACCAGCAGCCGCTCCTCGCCCTTGTACGGCGGCTCGTAGCCGCCGTTGAAGAAGTAGGTCACGTGCGGGTACTTCTCGGTCTCGGCGGTGCGGAGCTGGGTGCGGCCGTGATCCGCCAGCACCTCGGCCATGATCTTGGCCATGGTGAAGGGCGGGAAGGCCTGCGGCACCTGGAAGGTGCGGTCGTACTGCGTCATGGTGACCATGCGCACCCGCGGCCGGTCGCTCACGTCGAAGCCGTCGAACCCGGTACTCATGAGGGTGCGCACGATCTGGCGCATCCGGTCACTGCGGTAGTTGAAGCAGAAGATCCCGTCACCGTCCCGGATGGGCGCCACCGGCGCGCCGTCCTTCACCAGCACGATGGGCTTCACGAACTCGTCGGTCTCGCCCCGCGCCAGCGCGGCCTCGACCGCCGCCACCGGGTCGGTCTCCGGCCGGCCGATCCCGCGCACCATGGCGTCGTACGCCTGCCGGGTGCGCTCCCAGCGCCGGTCCCGGTCCATGGCGAAGTACCGCCCCACCAGCGACGCGATCACCGCCTTGCCCGGCGCGATGCGGTCGATGTCCTGCTGGAGCTGACGGACCACCTGCGCCCCGATGGTGGGAAGCGTGTCGCGCCCGTCGAGGAAGCCGTGCACCGCGATCCTCGGCACCCCGAGCCGCACGCCGAGCTCCAGGCAGGCCACCAGGTGCTGGTCGATGGCGTGCACCCCGCCCGGGCCCAGGAGGCCGAGGAGGTGCAGGGTCCCGCCATTGTGCTTGAGGACGGCGCAGAGGTGGGCGAGGGGCTCGAGCTGGAAGAACTGGCCGGTCTTGATGCTCTGGCTGATCCGGACCAGGTCCTGCGGCACCACCCGGCCGGCGCCGAGGTTCAGGTGCCCGACTTCGCTGTTCCCCATCTGCCCCTCGGGGAGGCCGACGGCGAGGCCGCTGGCCTCGAGGAGGGTGCGCGGGGAGCGGTCCCACAGCCGGTGCCAGACGGGGGTGCTGGCGAGCTCAATCGCGTTCCCGTCGCGGGCTTCGCGATAGCCCCAGCCGTCCAGGACCAGGAGCACCACCGGGCCGGCCGGCCCGCGCGCGTTTGACATGACTCTCCAGCGTTTCTACAATCGGGACTGTGCGTTACGCGCCGCAATCTACCCCCCGCCGGTGCCGCCAACCAGTCTGCGCGGCCCTTGCCCTCCTGCTCGTCGCGAGTTCCCTCGCGGCGCAGGCGCCCGTGCGCCTCGCGCAGGAGACCCGCTTCCTGAAGGCCGCGGGCGGCCAGTCGCTCGGCACCCTGCTCGCGGGCACCAGCGTCACCCCCGGCAAGACCTCCGGCAGTCACACCGAGGTGGAGTTCGAGGGCTGGGTGTTCTCCGCCTCCCTCGGTCCCTTCAGCCGTGACGGCTTCGACCTCATCGTCACCCGGCGGCCATCGGAGAATCTCCGGGCCGAGCCGGACGGCACCCTGCTGGCCCGCCTCGGCACCGGCACGGGCTTCGTGAAGGTGGAGACCAGGGGCGGCTGGACCCGGGTCCGGCGGAAGGCCTGGGTGGAGACTCGGGCACTCGCCAAGCCGGCTGCCCCTCCGGCACCACGTCCGGGCACCCCGCCACCGGCAACCCCGCAGGCGGCGCCACCCCCCGCCGCCCCCGTGCTCCCGAGCGACGTGGACCGCGCGGAACTGGCGCGGAAGGCCACGCTCGCCATCGTCCCCGAGGGGGCGGCGGTGGGCGGGCTCGATTCGGGGGCGGCGGTGCGGATCGTCTCGCGCTCCGGCGGCTGGAGCCGCATCCAGGTGGAGGCGTGGGTGCCGGACAGCACCCTCCGCCCGGCGGAAAGCGGTGTGCTGGTGGGGGTGAGCCCCGCCGAGATCCGCGCCAACCCCGCCCGCTTCGTGGGCCAGGTGGTGGAGTGGCGGCTCCAGTTCGTGGCGCTGCAGACGGCCGACGAGCTGCGGCCCGAGATCCCGGTGGGGCGGCGCTACCTGCTCATGCGGGGGCCCCTGCCGGAACCTGGCTTCGTGTATGTCGTAGTGTCGCCCGACCAGGTGGCACGGCTGGAGCAGCTCCCCGCCCTCAAGGAGCTCCTCATCCGCGGCACCATCCGGGCGGCCACGAGCCGCTACCTGCCGACGCCCGTGCTCGAGCTCGTGGCGATCATGGAGGGAGCATGAACGACCTGCTGCGCCAGCGCATCCTCCGGCGGATGGAGAGCCTGCCGGACGACCGCGCCTACCAGATCCTCGACTTCATCGAGTTCCTGGAGAGCAAGTACGCCGAGCGCGCCGCGCCGACGGGCATCCTGGCCAAGATCACCGACACCGTCGAGGACACCATCCGCGCGGCCAAGCTGCCGGTGAGCGCCATCAGCGGCACCGCGTCGGCGGTGGACACCGCCTCCCGCATCATGCGCGGGCTCGCTGCGGCGGGGCAGGCGGTGGTCGACGAGGCCATGAAGGCGGCCAACCCCGTGCCGCCCCCGCCGGGCACCCCGGCCCCGGTGGCGCCGGCCACCCCCGAACCGCCGAAGCCGGCGGTGGGCGGGCAGTAACCCAGCATCCGCACCCGCGGCCGGGGCAGGTCCCCGGCCGCTTTCCCATTCCAGGACCGTCATGACGGACTCCGTGGCCTCCGCCCCGGCGCGTGCCGGCTTTGTGCAGGGCATCGGCCCCACGGCCGCCATCTCGATGGTGGTCGGCACCATGATCGGCTCCGGCATCTTCATCGTCTCCGCCGACATCGCGCGGCAGACCATGCAATGGGGACCGGCAGCGCTGCTGCTGGTGTGGGTGGTCACGGCCCTCATGACGGTGGCGGGCGCGCTCGCGTATGCCGAGCTCGCGGCCATGATGCCGAAGGCGGGCGGGCAGTACGTCTTCCTGCGCGAGGGCCTCAGCCCGCTGGTGGGCTTCCTCTTTGGCTGGACGCTGTTCACGGTGATCCAGAGCGGCACCATCGCCGCGGTGGCGGTGGCGTCGGGGAAGTTCCTCGCGGTGCTCGTGCCGGGCGTGACGCCGGACGTCTACCTGAGCCTGGGCAAGCTGTCCATGCCGGGCGGCGAGATCGAGCTGGGCCTCTCGCACCAGCGCGTCGTGGCGCTGGGCCTCATCGTGTTCCTCACGGCGGTCAACCTGCTCGGCGTCAAGTTCGGCGCGCGGGTGCAGACCATCTTCGCCGCGGCCAAGATCGGTGGCATCGCGGTGCTCGTGGCGCTCGGCCTCTTCGCCGCCCGCGACGCGGGCCTCTGGAGCCGCACCATGAGCGGCTTCACCGGCGTCGAGCCCTGGACGCTGGCGATGCTCCCGGTGCTCGGTGCCGCCATGGTGGGCTCGCTCTTCTCGGCGGATGCGTGGAACAACGTCACCTTCGCCGCCGCCGAAGTGCGGGACCCCACCAGGAACCTGCCGCGCGCGCTCTTCCTCGGGACGCTGATCGTCTGCGGCACCTACCTGCTGGTGAACCTCGCCTACCTCAAGGTCCTCGCGTTCCCCGGCGACCCGACCGCGAGCGACGTGGTGGCGCGCGGCATCGCCTACGCGGAGCAGGACCGCGTCGGCTCCGCGGCGGCGGCGGCGCTCCTCGGGCCCGTGGGCGGAAGCCTCATGGCCATCGCCATCATGGTGAGCGCCTTCGGCTGCGTGAATGGCCTGGTGCTCGCCGGCCCGCGGGTCTACTACGCCATGGCGCGCGACGGCCTCTTCTTCGAGAAGGCCGGCCAGCTCCATCCGTCGTACCAGACGCCCACCTTCGGCCTCATCACGCAGGCGGGGTGGGCCATGGTGCTGTGCCTGAGCGGCTCCTACGGCAACCTGCTCGACTATGTGATCTTCGCCTCGCTGCTCTTCTACTTCTTCACCGTGCTGGCGCTGTTCCGCTTCCGCATCACCCAGCCCGACCTGCCGCGCCCCGTGAAGGCCTTCGGCTACCCGGTGGTCCCGGCCCTCTACATGGCCGCCGTGCTGGTGCTCATGGTCATCCTCCTCTTCAAGAAGCCCCTCTACACCTGGCCCGGCCTCCTCATCGTGGCCCTCGGCGTCCCGGTCTATTTCGCCTGGCGCCGCAAGGCCTGAGGCAGCCCCGGGGGCACCTCCGTGGCGCCCGAGCGCCGCTCGGGCGCCAGACTTGCGCCCCCCCTCGCCGGGGCCGTAAACTTGAGGATGGAACTCCAGTACATCACCGGCTTCCGGTCCCCGTCCCTGCGGCGGGTGGCGGCGGCCACCGCAGG
>JBGAOL010000146.1:0-9100 GCA_044221825.1 Gemmatimonadales bacterium | reverse complement strand
TCCTTGCTGGTCTCGGGGATCACGATCCCCTCGCGCCGCGCCACCTCGCGCACCGCGTCGGGGTAGCTGAGCCCCTGGCGCTTCATGTGCCAAGAGAAGATGTCGCCCGCTTCCTTGCAGACGAAGCAGTAGTAGCGGCCCTTCTTGGGGATGACGGCAAAGTTGCGGTGGGTGCCGCCGTGGAAGGGACAGGGGCCGCGCCAGTCGGCGCCGCTCTTCTTGAGGTCCACGGACTCCCCGATCACCGACACGAGGTCGGCGGCGTCGCGCACCTGCTCGATCAGCTCGTCCGGGATCATCGGATCAGCTCCCGAACTCGAGGATGGTGACGCCGGTGCCGCCCTGGTTGGCGGGGGCAAAGGCATGGGCCTGCACCCGGCGGTCGCCCTTGGCCACGCGCTGCACCCGCTCGCGCACGGCGCCCGTCCCCTTGCCATGGATCACGCGCAGGTACGGCTGCTCGGCCAGCACCGCGGCGTCGATGGCGGCCACCACCGCGTGCTCGGCCTCGTCGCCGCTCAGGCCGCGGAGGTCCAGCTCGTAGTTGTGCTCCAGGGTGGAGACGTCCACCATCGGCTCCTTCTTCCGCGCCGGCCCCTGCCCGCCCGGCATGGGCGCCAGCGTCCCCGGCTCCACCACCAGCTTGAGCGAGCCCACGCGCACCACCACCTTGCCGTCGCCCCGCACCTCGAGGACGTCGCCGGGGGTGCCGCTGGCCATGCGGACGCGCTGGCCCGGCTCGAAGGTGACGGCCGCGTGGCCGTCGGCGGCGTCCTTCTCGTCGAGACGTTTCACCGCCGCCTTGGCCGCACCGGCCGCCTCCTCCACCATCCGGCGCGCCTCGCGCGCCGCCGCCTCGTCCGCCTCTTTCACCCGGGCGATGGCGCGCTCCACTTCCTCCCGCGCCTGCAGCAGGAACTGCCGCGCCTGCTCCCGCGCCGAGCGCTCGGCGCCGCGCTCGCGCTCGGTGAGCGCCTTGTCGCGCTCCTTCTGGCGGGCGCCCTGGGCCTCGAGCTCCGCGGTGCGCTGCTCCACGTAGGTGAGCTGCTCGCGGAGCGCCTCCTCGCGGAGCTGCTGCTCCCGCTCCCGCTTCTCCACCTGCGCCAGCAGCGCATCGAGCGTCCGCTCCGCCTCCGGCACCTGCGCCTCCGCCTCGGCCAGCACGTCGGGCCGGACGCCGAGCCGCCGGGCGATGGCCAGCCCGTAACTCCGCCCCGGCACGCCCTTCTGGAGCCGGTAGGTGGGCTGCAGCGTCGCCGCGTCGAACTGCAGTGAGGCATTCACCACGCCCTGCGCCGAGGTGGCGAGCCGCTTGAGCGCACCCAGGTGCGTGGTGGCGAGCGTGAGCACCTGCCGCCGGGTGAGCGCCAGCAGCGCGGCGCCCGCGAGGGCACTCCCTTCCGCCGGGTCGGTGCCGCTCCCGATCTCGTCGAGGAGCACCAGGCTCCGGGCGTCAGCCTCGTCGAGGATCACGCGGAGCAGCGCCAGGTGTGCGCTGAAGGTGGAGAGGCTCGCGGCGATGGACTGGCGGTCGCCGATGTCGGCGAAGATCCGTTCCACGATCGGCAGACGGCTCTCCGGCCCCACCGGCGGGATGATCCCGCTCTGCGCCATGGCGATGTGGAGCCCCACCGCCTTGAGGAGCACCGACTTGCCGCCGGTGTTGGGGCCGGACAGGAGGACGGTCCGCTCGCCGGCCTCGAGCGTGAGGTCGAAGGGCACCACCGGCACGGTGCCGCCGATGAGCAGCGGGTGGCGGCCGTTGTTCACCACCAGGCCGGCCGGCGCCGGCGCCACCTCGGGCGCGTACCCGTCCACCTGTGCGGCATACTTGGCCCGCGCCGCGAGGTCGTCCACCGCCACGCACATGGCGTGGAGGTCCTTGAGGAGCGGCTGCGCGGGGCGGAGGAGGTCGGTGAGGTCGCGGAGGACCTTGAGCTCCTCGCGCTGGGCGGCCGCCTCGGCCTCGCGCATGGCGTTGCCGAGGGGGATCACCGACGCGGGCTCGAGATACAGGGTGGCGCCGCTCGCCGACTCGCCGTGGATGATGCCGTCGGGGCGGCCGCGGAGGTCGCGCGGGACGGGGATCACGTAGCGGCCGTCGCGGAGCGTGACCCCGCCATCGCCGCCCACCGCGCGGACGATGGCCTCGAGGCGCTGGACCAGGCGGTCGCGCGCGGTGCGGATCTCGCTCCGGGCGGCGGCCAGCGCGGGGCTCGCCGAGTCGCGCACGGCGCCATCGTCGTCGAGCGACTGCTCCAGCTTCTTCTCGAACGGCTTGGGCGGCAGCTCCACCCGGAGCGGCACCACGCTCGGCGCCTCGGGCTCCACCCGCTTCAGTTCCTCCAGCACCAGGCGGGAGGCGGTGAGTGTGCGGCGGATGGCCAGCAGCTCCTGCGCGTCGAGCACGCTGCCCGGGATGCGGAGGCGGCCGAGGGCGTTCTTGATTTCCGGAACCGACTCCGCGATCACGCCACGATTCCGCCGCGCCAGAGCCGCCAGTTCGGACACCCGCGCCAGCTCCAGGCGGATCTCCGCCGCCACGAAAGATGGCCGCCGCGCCCGGAGACTCGCCGCGCCGAGCGGGCCGGCGGCGAGGGCGGCCACCGCGTCGAGCACCTGCGCAAACTCGAGCGCCTCCAGCGGCTCCGCCCACGCGGCGAGGAGCAGATCTTCACTGCCGGAACCCTGAACCACCCGTTCCAAAGCGGACGGGGTGCCTGCGTCCGCAGACGCCGGCACCCCGTCGGGGAAGTCGGATGGGATCTGGTCGGTCATCGGGCGCGCGTCCTGCGCGGCGCCGGACCGGACTGGTGCACTGCCATCACGAAGGACTCAGTCCGCACTCAGGAGTCAGGGGACCCACGCATCCCCTGCTCGCAGGGGCTATGCTCTTGCTGGACGTCAACTTACGCCTGCCCGCGCCAATCCACAAGGCGCGGGTCCGCCTCACTCCAGCGTAAACCACTGCACCTCGACCCGGCGGTTCTTGTCCGGATCGGGGCCGGCGGGCTCTTCCCACCCCCGGCCCACGATCTCCAGCCGCTTGGGGTCCACGCTGTACCGCTTGATCAGCTGGCGCTGGATCTCGGCCGCGCGGTCGCGCGAGAGGCCCATGGCCTTGAGCCCCTGCTGCCGCACAAACGCCTCCCCGCCCTGCCGCCGGAACTCCTCCACCATGGAGTTGTCCACGTGGCCGCGGAGCAGGAGCGTCGAGCCCGGGCTCACCGCCAGCAGCTGTTTGGTGGCCTCGAGGTTGGCCACGTTCTCGCTGTTGGCCAGGTCGAGCTCGGCCGAGTTGGGCTTGAAGTAGAAGCGGATGTCCTTGGAGAGGAGCGGGTCCGTCTCCACGGTGCCGCCGCTCGCGCTCTTGATCGGGGCGATGGCCACCTTCTGGTCGGCGAAGAGCCCCGCCGCCTTGAGGGCCGCGAGCGCCGTCCCGTCGGCGAAGCGCGAGGCATCGGCCGGGTTGGGGATCAGCTGGCTGCCATAGGCCAGGACGGCCGACTGGTAGATGCCGCCGAAGCTCCCCGCCGCATCGATCTCGCCCGAGAAGAAGGCGAGGTTCTCGGGAAGGTTGGAGAGGTGCACCTTCTGCAGCTCGGCCCGCGCCTGGTCCGGCGTCCACTTGAACGCCTGCGCCACCACGCTGAGCTGCGCCTCCGGGTTGTCGCGGACCAGCCTGTTCCCCTCGAGCAGCGCGCGGACGATCCCCTCCACCATCTGCGGGTGCGCCGCCGCGAAGCCCTCGTTGAGCACCAGCACGTCCGCCACGATGAGCAGGTTGCGGTTGCTGGTGAGGAGCCTGGCCTTCCCCTGCGACCCCTGCAGCACCTCGGTGGTCTTGGGCTCCCAGGTGACGGCGCCGGCCAGGCGGCCCTTGCCGTTCAGCTCCGAGAGAAAGAGATCCCCCGCGGCAAAGCCGTCCTCGGTGTACACCAGGTTGAGCGCATCGCCTGCCGGCGTGTCGTCGAGCGAGCCGAGCGGGTTGACGGGAAGCCCCGCCTCCTGCGCCAGGTAGCGGATGAAGAAGTCGGTCTCGGTGAACTGCGCCGCGGCCACCACCTTGCCGCGGAGGTCGTTCACCTTCTTGATGTCGCGCGTCACCACGATGCCGTCGGCGCCGCGGGAGAAGCCGATCTGCGCCGGCACCTTCACCCGGAACTGCCGCCCGTACACCGCCAGCACGTCCGCCGTGGTGGCCGACCCCGCCAGCCGCCCGGCGTTGAGCGCCGACCAGCTCTCCTCCTCCGACACCGTCAGCTTCACCTTGCAGCCGCAGTACTTGGTGAAGAGCGACCCGGCCGACGGCTGCAGCCCCCCGTTGGCGGCAATGAGCCCCGCATAGCCGGCGTACTCGCTCAGCTCGATGACCACGGTGCTGTCGGCGGGCACGGCGTAGGTGCCGGCCGCGTCGAGCGTCGGCACTTCCTGGGCCAGGGTGCTCACCTCGGCCGCCGGCTCCTCGGCGGTGCCCGGCATGGCGGGGAGCTTCACCCCGCCCTTCTGGATCATCCCGTAGCCGAAATAGACCAGCCCGCCGATCAGCGCGAACGAGATGAGCTTCCCGAGGAAGGTGAAGCCCGGCTTCGACTCAGCCATTGGGACCCATCTCCTTCTGCGCCTGCGGCGCCTGCGACGTGCCGCCCGCCTGGATGCCCTGGCTGGCCAGGAATTCCGCCAGCGCCGCCTGCTCCAGCGCCTTGGATTCGTTCTCCTTCTCGCGGACCTTGTCCATGTCCACGATGTCCTTCGCCACCCGCGCCTTGCCGGCGGACATCTCGTAGCGCTTCTGCAGCACGTCCTCCACCGTCTTCATGGTGTCGCCCAGGTCGCCCACCTTGAAGGTGGCGCTGGAGAGGGCGCCGGCCGCCTCGGCCTGCGCCTCCTTGATCTTCACCTGGTCGAGCTGCTTCTCGAGCCGGCGCACCTTCTCCTCGAATTCCTTCTGGACGATCTTGGCCTGCCGCAGGTTGGCCTGGTAGGCCTCCTCGCTCTCGGTGAGCTCGGCCATGTCGGTCTGGAGGTCGGCCTTGAGCTCCTGCAGCTCGCGCGCGAGCGTGCCGGCCAGCTCGACGTTGCCCGCCTGGTGGTTGGCCAGGATCCGGCGCTCGAGGTCCTGCGCCTTGGCCGTCTTCATCTTGACCTGGCCCTTGAGCCGCTCGGCCACGCCCGCCATCCGGGCCAGGGCGCTGTTGTACTGCGCCATCTTCTCCCGGAACTCCATCCGCGCGGCCTCCATCAGCGCCTCGGGATTCTGCTCCTCCAGCCCGCTGATGAAGAGGGAGAGGAACCCGCGGAAGAGCCTGCCGACGCGTGCGAAGATGGCCATGGACGATCTCCGAAGTAGGAGCCCAGAATGTCGGGGTGGTTCCCGGTCGTGTCAAACTACGGGACGTGCGCCGTGCAGTGTCAGACGAAGCGCCGCAACTCCTCGATCCGCCGCTCGATCTCCTCCGGCCCGAGCTCCCGGTAGCGCGCCGGCAGGAAGCGCACGTCGGTGCACTCCTTCACCGCCACCAGGTCCATGTACTCGAGCTTCCGGGTGTGCGCGTTGGGGCGCACCTCCTGGAACACCTGCGTCAGGATCTCCTTGAGCGCCGGCCGCGGCTCCGCGGCCAGCTCCCAGATCCGCAGGCCACGGACAAAGACGCCCTCGATCTCGTTGCCGCCGAGCGTGATCGTCGGCGGCAGCTCGGGGAGGTCGGCCTCGGCGATGGGGATCTTCACCTTCCGCGCCACGGCCAGCAGCAGGGCGCGGCGCTCCGCGTCGGTCTCGGGCGGGAAGAGCGGGATGTGGACGTCGAGGCGCCCCTGGCGCTTGAGGTCCACCTCCAGCAGGTCGGGCCGCGACGTGGCGAACACCCAGATGATCCGCCCCCGGTTCCGCGTGTCCGACATCTCCTTGGCGAGCATCGAGTACACCCGGCCCGAGAGTCCGCCGTCGCTGTCGCCGCCCTCGCGCTTGCCGGCGGCCTGGTCGGCCTCGTCCACGAACACCACCACCTGGCCGAGCGCCCGCAGCACCGAGAAGATCTTCTCCAGGTTCCCCTCGGTGGCGCCCACCCAGCGGTCGCGGAAGTTCTTGAACACCACGCAGGGAATGCCGAGCTCCCCGGCCCAGCAGGTGACGATGAAGGTCTTCCCCGTCCCGATCCGCCCCGCAATCAGGTACCCCATCGGCAGCGCGTGCAGCGCGCCGCGGCGCAGCAGCTCGGTGTCCTCGCGGAGCCACGCCCGCACGGCGTCGAGCCCCGCCACGTTGTCGAGCGTGAAGTTCGACTCGATGAACTCCATCAGCCCCGCGCACTCCCGCTCGATGGCGTCCTTCTTCTGCCGGGTGAGCCACTGCCGGGTGATCCGCTCCCCGTTCCGGAGCGCCAGCGCCAGCACCCGCTTGGCGCCGATGCGCGACAGGCCCGTGAGCCGGCTCGCCAGCTGGTCCACCGGCACGTCGCTCTTGGCGGGCAGCTCCGTCAGCTCCCCCGCGATCAGCGCCTCCAGGTACTCCCGCATCTCCCCCTCGTTGGGGAGCGGCACCCGGAGCGCCACGGCGTGCGGGTTCTCCGCCACCAGCTCGTTCAGGTCCTGCAGTTCCTCGGTGAGGAGCACCGTGACGATGTTGGCGTGCAGGATCCCCGGGTCGTTGGCCCACCCCAGCACCTTGACCACGTTGGCGCTGAAGGCGCCGCCGAGGGAGGCGGCCTCGCCGCGCGGCACCACGAACTCGGCGAAGTCCACCACCACCGCGATCTTGGGCCGCGGCTTCTCCGGCGCCAGCGCCGCGAGGTTGAGCGAGCGGAGCAGGTAGCGGTCGATCAGCTCGAGCGCCGCCCCCGGCTCCCGCAGGTACTGCATCGCCTTCACATCGTCGCCGAGGGCGTCGCGCACCCACTTGCCCCAGTCCTCGCCGCCCTTCACGGCGCGCACCCCGCGGCTCCGGTCGTAGTGCAGCACCACGTCGTACCCCGGCCACATCACCTCGTCGAGGTACTGCTTGAGCGAATACATCTTCCCGCCGTGCGGCAGCACGTCGAAGATGTTGCCGTGGATCAGGAACTGGGCGCAGGCGCCGGACCGGTAGAGGTCCTGCAGCTCCCTGGCCCAGGCGGGCAGCGTGGGGCTCACTGGGTCTCCCGGAGGGTGGCGCGCGCGGCGACGGCGGGTGGCTCCTCGAGCAGGTCGTCGAGCGAGCCGTACATCTTCTGCTGGTCGGCCAGCCAGGCGGAGGCGCCGCCCAGGCTGCCGGTGATCTCGTCGAGGCGGCTGGAGAGACCGGCGGCGTCGGTGGAGAGCGCCGCCTGTTCGCGCAACAGCTCCAGCTGCTCCTGGATGCGGAGGATTTCCGCCTCGAGGAAGTCCAGCTTGGCGCGCCCGTCGGTGCGCTGCTTCACCCGCTGCTCCAGGATCTCGGCCTGCTGCTCCAGGCTCTTCTTGAGCTCGTCGGTCATCCCGGGATCAGCCAGGCGGCGGCGCACCGCCTCGAGGCGGGCCTCGATCTCCTCGGTCTCGTTGAGCGTCGGGTCCTTGAGCACCCGGCTCATGCTGCGCCGCGCCGTCAGGAGCTTGAGGTACACCCAGGTGAGCCGCCCCAGGTTCTCCCCCTGCACCTCGACGCCGGCGCCGCTCGGGTCCTGCTGCTTGAGCTGCTCCAGGATGGCGCGGCAGCGGGCCACGAAGGCCACGTAGCGCGCCTGGTCGGGGCCCGGGAGCCGCGCCACGAGCTGGTCGTGCCGCTTCTGCCAGTCCACGTCCTCCTGGCCGGCCGTGCCCCGCCGGTCCACCACCTTCTGGAACCGCGTGTTGGTGGCCAGGCCAAAGAGGTACGCCAGCTCCACGCCCGCCCCGATCAGCCAGAAGCCGGGATTGGTGAGCCCCGCCAGCCCGAAGGCGACGAGCCCCACCCAGTTGGGCGCCACGAACATGCCGAACGGCCGCGCATTGAACGCGGCCGCGAGATAGCTGCCGAAGCCTTTCTTCATCCCGGAGGCCACCCGAGGCGCCGGCCGCCGAGGAGGTGCAGGTGCAGGTGATGCACCGACTGCCCCGCGTCCGGCCCGGTGTTGGTGACGATCCGGTACCCGCCCTGGTCCAGCCCCAGCTCCGTGGCCACCTCGGCCGCGAACACCATGAGCTTGCCGAGCGCCACCTCGCTGTCGGCCACGCCGGCGGCGTCCCGCACCGCGGCGAAGTGCTTGGTGGGAATCACCAGCACGTGCACCGGCGCCTGCTTCGCCGGGATCTCGCCCCGGGCAATCTTGCAGAAGATGCAGTCGCTCATGCGTCCCCCCGATGGCGTGCCTGCCACGCCGTGGACAAGGCGGCGAGCGCCGCCGTCTCGTAGCGCAGGATGTGCGGCCCGAGCGCCACGGGCACCCACGCGGCACTGAGGATGCGGTCCCGCTCCGTCGCGGTAAAGCCCCCCTCGGGGCCCACCAGCACCGTCAGCCTGTCGCTCACGCCCAGCGAGGGCGCGGCGCCCCCCGCATGGTCCGCCAGCCAGCGCGCCCCCTGCGGGGCCTGCGCCAGGAACGCCTCCAGCGCCACGCACTCCGCCACCGCGCATTCCCACGCGGCCGAGCACTGCTTGAGCGCCTCGCGCGCGCGGCGGCGCACCTTGTCGAGCGTCCCCTCGCGTACCCGCGTGGCCACGTTGGCCGTGCGGTCGGTCTCGATGGGCACGATGCGGGTGGCGCCGAGCTGCACCGCCTGCTCCGCCAGCAGCGCAAACCGCTCCCGGTCCCCGGCACCCACCGCGAGGGTCACGGCAGGGGGGCGCGGTTCCGTGCTCACCCGGTCCACCGCCACCGAGAACAGCTTCCCCGCCCAGTGCAGCTGCCCGGTGCCGCGGCTCCCCGCGCCGTCGAGGAGCATCACCGCCTCCCCCTCGCGCGCGCGGCGCACGGTGAGGTGGTGCTGCTCCTCTTCCTCGAGCGCCAGCTCCGCGCCCGCCACCAGGGCGCCCGGCGCCACGAGGACGGTGATCACGTCCGCTCCGCCGCCACCGCCCACCAGCCGTCGTCCGTCACCTCGGCCAGGATCTCGAAGCCGGCGGCGAGGAGCGGCGCCCGGAAGTCGGTGGCCTCGCCCTTCTCCATGC
>JBGAOL010000145.1:0-9105 GCA_044221825.1 Gemmatimonadales bacterium | reverse complement strand
AGCCTCTGGAAGGACGTTCCGGGGCTGCTCACCGCCGACCCGCGGGTGGTGCCCGACGCGCGGGTGCTGCCCCAGCTCAACGTGCGCGAGGCGGCGGAGCTGGCCTACTACGGCGCCAAGGTGCTGCACCCCCGCGCGCTGATCCCGATCCTGGGCCGCAAGGTGCCGCTGTTCGTGCGGCCCTTCGGCGCCCCCGCCGACGAGGGCACCGAGGTGTCGGAGCGGGTGACCGGGCTCGAGGTGCCGGTGAAGGCGCTCTCCGGCGCCGGCGGGCAGGCGCTGGTGACGGTCGAGGGCAACGGCATGCTCGGCGTGCCGGGCGTGGCGGCGCGCACCTTCGCGGCGCTGCACCGCGAGGGGATCTCGGTGTCGCTCATCACCCAGGCCAGCTCGGAACACTCGATCTGCTTCTCGGTGCCGGCGGAGAGCGCGGAGGCGGCGCGGCGCTGCCTGACCGAGGCCTTCCGCGACGAGATCACCCACCGCGAGATCGACGGGGTGAGCCTCCGGGGCGGCGTGGCGACGATCGCGGTGGTGGGCCTCGGCATGGCAGGGACACCGGGGGTGGCGCGGCGGGTGTTCTCGGCGCTGGCCGAGGGCGGGATCAACGTCATCGCGATCGCGCAGGGCTCGAGCGAGCTCAACATCTCGGCGGTGGTGGACGAGGCGCAGGCGCGGGACGCGCAGCGCGCCATCCACGCCGCCTTCCAGCTGGGCAAGGTGGGCGGCGGCTCGGCCGCGCCCCGCGACCGGCTGGACGTCTTCCTGCTCGGCTTCGGGCGGATCGGGCGCAGCTTCAGCGAGCTGGTGGGCGAGCTGCCGGCGAGCGGCCCCAAGGTGCGGATCGTGGGCGTGGCCGACCGCAGCGGCGTGGTGTTCGACCCGGCGGGGCTCTCGGCGCACCGGCTGGCCGCCGTGGCGCGGGAGAAGGCCAAGGGCCACTCGCTCAGGCACCTCGAGGGCGGGGCCCCGTGGAACGCCGAGTTCGCGGTGAAGGCCGCCACCCGGCACGCGCTGTCGCACCCGGTGCTGGTGGACGTGACCGCCGACGACACCACCGAGGTGCTGCGCGGCGCGCTGAGCCACGGAATGGACGTGGTGCTCGCCAACAAGAAGCCACTCGCGGGGAGCGCGGCCAGCGCGGAGGCGCTGCAGGCGCTGGCCCGGACCCACGGCCGGCGGCTGCGGCACGAGGCCACGGTGGGCGCCGGCCTGCCGGTGATGGACACCTTCGCCAAGCTGCTCGAGACCGGGGACGAGGTGCTGTCCATCGAGGGCTGCCTCTCGGGGACCCTCGGCTACCTGCTGTCGGAGCTGGAGCGGTGGAAGAAGTTCTCCGACGCGCTCCGGGCCGCCATGGACAAGGGCTTCACCGAGCCCGACCCGCGGGACGACCTCTCCGGCGCCGACGTGGCGCGGAAGGCGCTCATCCTGGGGCGGCTCATGGGCTTCAGCGGCGAGCCGGGCTCGGTGGTGACGGAATCGCTGGTGCCGCCCGACGCGCGGGCGCTGCCGCTCAAGCAGTTCCTGGCGCGGCTCGGCAACTGGGACGAGCACTTTGCCCGCAAGGTGCGCGACGCGCAGCAGGCCGGGAAGGTGCTGCGCTACGTGGCCACGGTGTCGCCGCGGCGGCTCCGGGTGGGTCTCACGGCGGTGAGCCCCGAGAGCCCCTTCGCCGCGCTCAAGGGCACCGACAACCAGATCGTGTTCACCACCGCGCGCTACAAGGAGCACCCGCTGGTGATCCGCGGCCCGGGCGCCGGCCCGCTGGTGACGGCGGCGGGGGTGCTGAATGACGTGCTGGCGCTGGCGAGGCGGTAGGGCGGCTCGGCGGCTCGGTGGCTCGGCGGCTCGGCGGCTCGGCGGCTCGGCGGCTCGGCGGCTCGGCGGCTCGGCGGCTCGGCGGCTCGGCGGCTCGGCGGCTCGGCGGCTCGAAGAGAGGGCATTGAGTTCGGGAGGATAGGGGTGTCGATTGGCCAATAACCGGGTGCGGGTGTTTGCGCCGGGGAGCGTGGGGAACGTGGGCCCCGGGCTCGACATCATGGGGATGGCGCTGGCCGGCCCCGGGGATGTCGTGGAGGCGGCGCGCGCGGCGGCGCCGGGCGTGGTGGTGCTCGACGCCGGTCACCCCGACCTCCCGAAGGAAGCCGGCGCCAACACCGCGGCGCTGGCGGCCCAGGCCGCGCTGCGCGCCGCGGGCCACCCCGACGCCGGCCTCACCCTCCGCATCACGAAGGGGCTGCCGCTCTCCGGCGGCCAGGGCGGGAGCGCCGCCAGCGCCGTGGCCGGCGCCGTCGCCGCGAACGCGCTGCTCGACCTCCGGCTCACCGAACAGCAGCTGCTCGAGTCCGCGCTCGCCGCCGAGGCGTGCGTGGCGGGGTGGCACCTGGACAACATCCTGCCGTCGCTGATCGGGGGGATCGTGCTGATCCGCGACGCCCGCGCCTGCGACTACGCCCGGCTCCCCTGGCCGGCCGGGCTCCGGGTGGTGGTGGCGCACCCGGGGCAGCGGCTGCGGACCGCCGAGGGGCGCGCGGTGCTGCCGCGGGAGATCCCGCGCGACGTGGCGGTGTACCAGGCGGCGCAGGTGGCGGGGATGGTGCTGGCGTTCACCACCGGCGACCTGGACCTGCTGCGGCGCGCGCTCGACGACCGGATCGCGGAGCCGGCGCGGGCGCCGCTGCTGCCGGGCTTCCTCGCCGCCAAGGCGGCGGCGCTCGCGGCCGGCGCCCTGGGCTGCTCCATCTCCGGCAGCGGGCCCACGGCCTTTGCCTTCGCCGCGGACGATGCCGCGGGCGCGGCGATCGCCGCCGCGATGGAGCGGGCCTACACCGGCGCCGGGGTGCCCTGCACCACCCGGGTCACCGAGGTGAGCGCCACCGGCGCCCGCCTGCTCGAGGGGAACTGATGGCGAGCCTCCAGGTCTGCGCCGCCTGCGGCGACCAGTACGGCGAGCTCGACCCCGCGGTGCGCTGCGACTGCGGCGGGCTGCTCGAGCTGCGGCACGACCCGCCGGCCGAGGACGGCGCCAGCCTGCGGCGGCTGTTCGAGGAGCGCTGGGGCCAGCGCAACGACGCCAACCTCTCCGGGGTGTGGCGCTACCGCGAGCTGGTGCTGCCGTCGGTGGGCGACCAGATGGTCACCCATCCCGAGGGGAATACTCCCCTGCTCCGCCGGCCGGCGGTCGCCGCGTGGGCGGGCCTCCCCCTGCTCCGCCTCAAGCACGAGGGCCACAACCCCACCGGCTCGTTCAAGGACCGGGGGATGACCGTGGGCGTGACCCAGGCCAGGCGGATCGGCGCCCGGGCCATCGCCTGCGCCAGCACCGGCAACACCTCGGCGGCGCTCGCGGCCTACGGCGCCCAGGCGGGGATCCCGGCGCTGGTGTTCGTGCCGGCGGGCCAGGTGGCGCTCGGGAAGCTGTCGCAGTCGCTGGCCTACGGCGCCCGCACCCTCCTGGTCCGGGGCGACTTCGACGCCTGCCTGGCGCTGGTGCAGCAGGCCGCCGACCAGCTCGGCGTCTACCTGCTCAACTCCATCAACCCGTACCGGCTCGAGGGGCAGAAGAGCATCGTGCTCGAGCTGCTGCACCAGCTCTGCTGGGAGGTGCCCGACTGGATCGTGCTGCCGGCGGGCAACCTCGGCAACACGGCGGCGTTCGGGAAGGCGCTGGTGGAGGCGAAGGCGGCGGGGCTCATCGACCGGCTGCCGCGGATCGCGGCGGTGCAGGCGGCGGGGGCGGCGCCGTTCGCGCGGGGATTCGCCGAGGGGTTCGCGGCGCGGCACACGGTGAAGGCGGAGACCCTCGCCACCGCGATCAAGATCGGCGACCCGGCGAGCTGGGACCGCGGGGTGCGCACCATCCGCGACACCGACGGCGTGGTGACCGCGGTGAGCGACGCCGAGATCCTCGAGGCCAAGGCGGTGATCGATGCCGCCGGGGTGGGCTGCGAGCCGGCCAGCGCGGCGAGCGTGGCCGGGGCGCGGAAGCTGCGCGAGGCCGGGGTCATCGCCCACGACGCGCGGGTGATGGCGGTGCTCACCGGCCACGTGCTCAAGGACCCCGGGGCGCTGCTCACCTACCACCAGGAGATGGAGCCGCCGCCCGCCCGCGCCAACCGGCCGATCGAGATCGCGGCGGACCTGCGGGAGGTGGAGCGGGTGATGCGGTAAGGGCGGTAAGGGCGGTAATGGCGGTAAGGGCGGTACACGAAACGCAGGCGACCCCTCGGAGCGCATCCCGAGGGGTCGCCTTTGCATGCCGCCTGACCACCCTACCGCCCGACCGCCCTCGCGATCGCCTCCCGCAGCTCCACGTAGGCCTGCGGGTCCACCTCGCGGAACGGCGCCATCACGTGCGCCACCTTCCCTCCCGGCGCCACGACGAACAGCGTGCGATTGTCCATCCGGTACTTCGGCTCCCAGGCGCCGAAGGCGCGGCCCATGGCGCCGTCGGGATCGCTCAGGAAGGTGAACGGGTAGTCCTTGTCCTTCGCCCAGCTGGCGAGCTCGGCCGCCGGGTCCACGCTGACGGCCAGCAGCATCACCTTGCTGGTGTCTCCTACGAGCGTCGCGTACTGATCACGGTACGCGTCCATTTGCACCGTTCAGCCACTGGTCCGCGCCTTGTAGAAGAACGCGATGACGAGGGTGTGGTCGCGGAGCTCGCTCAGGCGCACGGGGCGCTGGAGCACTCCGCCCCGGGTGGCGCCGGTCAGCGCCAGGTCCGGGATCTGGTCACCGGGCTTGAGGGGCGCCGGTGCCTGCGCGGTGAGCGCAGTGGCGGCGAGCAGCAGGCCCGCCGCGGTGAGCATGCGTGACATTCCGTCTCCGGAAGGAGGGTTCCCCAATCTACCGCCCTTACCGCCTTTACCGCCTTTACCGCCCTTACCGCCTTTACCGCCTTTACCGCCACTCCCTCGCGCCCGAGTCGCCGCTCCGCGGCTCCTGAAGGGCGCTCGGTCGCCGCCCTACCGCCCGACCATCACCTTCCAGATCGTGCCCGACCCTTCGTCGGCGATGAAGAGCGAGCCGTCGGGGCCGGCGGCCACCCCGGCGGGACGGAGGCTGGTGGGGCCGCGGGCGCCGGTGGCGAAGGTCTCGTACTGGCCCGTGGGGCGGCCGCTGGCGTCGAAGGGGACGAAGGTCACCCGGTAGCCCTGCTGGGGCAGCGGGGCGCGGTTCCAGGAGCCGTGGAAGGCGATGAACGCCCCGCCGCGGTAGCGCTCGGGGAACTGGGTGCCGGCGTAGAAGGCGATCGCCATCGGGGCCCAGTGGCCGGGAAAGCCGATGAGGGGCGCCTTCTTCGACTCGCAGCGGGTGGTGCGCCGGCCGTCGCCGCCGTACTCGGGGGCGAGGACCCGCTTCCCCTGACGCTGGTCGAAGTAACAGTAGGGCCAGCCGAAGTCATCGCCCTGGTCCACCTGCAGGAACTCCTCGGCGGGGAGCTCGGCGTTCTGCTCGTCGGTGAAGCCCCAGTTGGCGCCCAGCTGGTCGCGGCCGTGGGGCGCGGCGAAGAGGCGGCCGGTGCCGGGCTGCACGGCGAGGGCCATGGCGTTGCGGAGCCCGGTGGCGTAGCGGGTGCCGTCCTGGTAGCGCTGCCCGGGGCGGGTGGCGCTGAAGCGCCACAGGCCGGCACGCTCCTCGAGCTCGGTGCAGGGGTCGTGGCCGGGGGAGCGGGCGCTGCGGTCGGCGTGCTGGCAGCTGTTGCTCTCGGAGCCGATGTTGACGATCAGGGTATCGCCGCCGAGGAAGGCGAGCGTCTTGGCGCCGTGGCCGCCGGTGGGGAGGCGATCGACCATGGTCTCGGGTGCGCCGCGGGGCTGGTCCTCGCCGGGGGTGAGGCGCCAGCGGACCAGGCGGCTGGGGGCGGCGAGCCAGAGGTAGCCGTCCCGGAAGGCGATGCCGGTGCCGCCCTCCTCGCCGAAGGCCCGGCGGCTGTCGGCCACGCCGTCGCCGTTGCTGTCGCGGAGGAGGACTACCCCGGGCCCGCCGCCGCCGAGGGCGGCGGCGACGTCGCCATTGGGGAGAACGGTGATCTGGCGCACCCGCCCGAGGCGCTCGGCGACGACCACGGCACAGAATCCCTCGGGGAGCACGAGCCCGCTCGCCCGGGTGCAGGCGGGGGGCGCGGGGGCCGGCCGCGGGACGGGCAGGGCGTGATTTCCGAGGGAAATCAGGGCGCCACCGAGGGAAATCAGAGGGACAAACCGCATCGGGGGACTCCGGGAGGGGGTGTTCTCCGAGGGAAGATAGCCCCCCGCGAGGCCGTTTCCAGAGGGGAAAACGCCATTTTCCCTCTTGCACTCGGGGGGCAACCCCTTACTTTGGGTCTCGCGCGGCGCGGCGTCGCTCGCGCGGACAGCATCAAATCACCCCTGATGGAGGCACCTGATGGCCACGAAGAAGAAGGCCCCGGCCAAGAAGAAGGCCGCGAAGAAGGCCACGAAGCGCAAGCCGAATGCGGCGTTTATGAAGGCCCTGACGCCTTCGCCCCTCCTCGCGGCCGTCGTGGGCGAGAAGGCCCTGGCCCGGACCGAAGTGATCAAGAAGCTGTGGGCGTACATCAAGAAGCACGGCCTGCAGGACAAGAAGAACCGCCGCGCGATCAACGCCGACGCCAAGCTGAAGCCGCTGTTCAAGAAGGACCAGGTGACCATGTTCGACCTGGCGAAGATCGCCAACAAGAACCTGAGCTAGTCCGCGGTCCCTGCCGGTACGTGTTCCAAGGGCGCCCCCGTCGGGGCGCCCTTCGCGTTTCGCGCCCGGGCCCGCGCGGAGCCTTGGCACCGCCGGGGCCCCTCGACATATTCCCCGCCCTATGGCCGGCGAATACATCTTCACGATGCGCGACCTCCGCAAGGTCGTGCCCCCCAGCAAAGAGATCCTCAAGGGCATCTACCTGTCGTTCTACCCGGGCGCCAAGATCGGCGTGCTGGGCGCGAACGGCGCGGGGAAGTCCACCCTGCTGCGCATCATGGCGGGGGTCGACAAGGACTTCCAGGGCGAGGCGAAGCCGCTCGCGGGCACGCGCATCGGCTACCTGCCGCAGGAGCCGCAGCTCGACCCCGCCAAGGACGTGCGGGGCAACGTCGAGGACGGGGTGGCGCACCTGCGCAAGCTGCTCGACGACTTCAACGAGATCTCGATGAAGTTCGCCGAGCCGATGGACGACGCCGCCATGGAGAAGCTGCTGGAGCGGCAGGGGCGGCTGCAGGAGCAGATCGACCACCTGAACCTCTGGGAGCTGGACCACAAGCTCGACCTGGCGATGGACGCGCTGCGGCTGCCGCCGGGCGACGCCGACGTCACGAAGCTCTCGGGCGGCGAGAAGCGCCGGGTGGCGCTGTGCCGGCTGCTGCTCTCGGAGCCGGACATGCTGCTGCTGGACGAGCCCACCAACCACCTCGACGCCGAGAGCGTGGCGTGGCTCGAGAAGTACCTGGAGACCTTCCCGGGCACGGTGGTGGCGATCACCCACGACCGGTACTTCCTCGACAACGTGGCCAAGTGGATCCTGGAGCTCGACCGCGGGGCGGGGATCCCGTGGGAGGGGAACTACTCCAGCTGGCTGGCGCAGAAGTCCAAGCGGATGGCGGTGGAGGAGAAGCAGGCCAGCGCGCGGCAGAAGACGCTGGAGCGGGAGCTCGAGTGGGTGCGGATGGCGCCCAAGGCGCGGCAGGCCAAGAGCAAGGCGCGCCTGCAGCGGTTCGAGCAGCTGCGGGAGGAGGCGGAGCGGGTGAGCGAGGGCTCGGTCGAGATCCTCATCCCGGTGCCGGAGCGGCTGGGCGACGAGGTGGTCGTGGCCAAGAACGTGAGCAAGGGCTACGGCGACCGGCTGCTGTTCGAGAACCTCTCCTTCGCGCTGCCGCGGGGCGGCATCGTGGGGGTGATCGGCGCCAACGGCGCGGGCAAGACCACCCTGTTCCGCATGATCGCCGGCCAGGAGACGCCCGACGGCGGCGAGCTGGTCGTGGGCAAGACGGTCAAGCTCTCCTACGTGGACCAGTCGCGCGACGCCCTCGACGGCGCCAGGACGGTGTACGAGGAGATCTCGGGCGGGCAGGACGAGCTGCTCTTCGGCACCCGCAAGGTGAACGCGCGGGCCTACTGCACCGGCTTCAACTTCCGGGGCGCCGACCAGCAGAAGCGGGTCAAGGACCTCTCCGGCGGCGAGCGCAACCGGCTGCACATGGCCAAACTGCTCAAGACCGGCGGCAACCTGCTGCTGCTCGACGAGCCGACCAACGACCTCGACGTGGACGTGCTCCGCGCCCTGGAAGACGCCCTGCTCGGCTTCGCCGGCTGCGCGGTGGTGATCTCGCACGACCGGTGGTTCCTGGACCGCATCGCCACCCACATCCTGGCCTTCGAGGGCAACAGCGAGGTGATGTGGTACGAGGGGAACTACCAGGACTACGCCGCCGACTTCAAGAAGCGGAAGGGCGTGGACGCGAGCCAGCCGCACCGGGTGAAGTTCAAGCCGCTGCATCGGTAGGGGGCGGGCGATCAGGCGATCAGGCGATTGGGCGATCGGGGTACACTCGAGCCGCCGAGCCGCCGAGCCGCCGAGCCGACTTTCGGAAGCCCGCTTCACACCATCCTCCTGATGCCTTCCACCCGGGGAGGCTTCCTTCCGGCATGACCCTCGCCATCGTCCACGCCGCCGTCACCTGGTTCATGACCGGCCTGATCTGGTTCGTGCAGGTGGTCCACTACCCGCTCATGGGACGGGTGGGCCCGGAGGAAACGTCCCGGTACGCCGTCTCGCACCAGCGACGGGTCTCGCTGGTGGTGGGGCCCGTCATGTTGGTCGAGGGAATCACCGCCCTGGCGCTGGTGGCCGCGCCGCCGCAGGCGTACGGCCGCGCCCTCCCGGCGGTGGGCCTGGCGCTGCTGGTGTTCATCTGGGCCTCGACCGCGATGCTCACGATGCCGATGCACGGCCACCTGCTGGCCGGCGAGGACGCGAAGGCACACCGCCGGCTGGTGGGCACCAACTGGGTGCGGACGGTGCTGTGGACGCTGCGGGCGCTGCTCGCCGCCCGGCTGCTGCTCCCCCCCGGATGACGGGGGGCGGCGCGGGTTTCGGTCCCCCCCGATTCT
>JBGAOL010000144.1:0-9299 GCA_044221825.1 Gemmatimonadales bacterium | reverse complement strand
AGTGGCGGCTGCCGGCCAGGCCGGTGCCGCTGCCGTCATCGCCCATGGTGAGGAGGTCGGAGGCCAGGCGGCGGCCGGGGCGGAGGACCTGGTCGGCGTCGCCCTCGCGCTGGCCCCGGTCGGCCTCGGAGAGGTGGCCGATGGTCACGTGCATGAGGGCGCCGGCGGCGCGCGGGTCGAGCACCACCGGGTAGGTGCCGGCGCGGAGCCGCGGCGCCCCGATCAGCTCCACCGCGCGGCGGGCGGCCGTGCGGAAGGGATGCTCGGTGGCCTGCACCGAGTGCCACCCGGCCGGCGCGGCCCACGATTCCACCGCGCGCTCCAGGAAGCTCTCCTCGCGCGCCACCGCGCCCGCCGTCAGGCGCACCAGCGGGCGCAGCTCCCGCAGCATCACGCCGTCCGAGGTGGCGACGAACCGCTCCACCACCGCGTCCTCGTAGGCGCTCCAGCTGTCGGCCAGGCGGCGGTCGATGCCGAGCATGTCCTGGGTGAGCCGCTCGAGCAGCGCGCGCTTCTCGCCGAGCGCGATGCCGCGCACGTCGCCATCGAGATCCGCGCTGAACTCGGCGTCGCGCACCGGGATCTCGGCCAGGCGGAGCGGGGTGTCGAGGTGGATGGCGAGCGACAGCTCGTGGGCCCGGCTGACCGCGGCGCGGAGCCCGTCCGTGCCGGTGAACCCCGCCACCCCCCAGCCCTTCCCGCGGTTCAGGCAGCGCACCACCCCGCCCACCTCGGTGGCCGTGGTGGCGCCCTCGAGGCGGATGCCGCGGAAGGCAATGGCGGTGCGCCAGCTCCGCTCCAGGCGGATGTCGGTGTAATCCGCGCGCGAGGCGCGCAGGGCGTCGGCGAGGAGGCTCTTCATGCGGGGCGCCCGGGGGCGCTCAGGGGGCGCCCTTGAGCCACTGGACGTAGTCGGGCCGGGTCACCAGCTCGCCCTCCACGATGATCTCCTTGTCCCAGGGCAGGATGATCTGCTTCTCGGTCTGGAAGGCGTGGAAGTCGGCGTGATAGGTCCCGGTGCTGAACGACACCGCCGTCTTCACCTCGGCGGGCTTGAGGGCGCGCACCTCGTTCAGGGCCAGCTTGAGGGTGCTGCCGGTGTCGCAGGTCTCATCCACCAGGAGGATGCGCCGGCCGCGGATGCTGGCGGGCGGGCCCGTGACCAGCTGCGGCTCCCCTTCCCCGTCGCGGCGGGTGACGGCCATCGAGGCGAACTCCACCTGCAGGATGGACGCAACCACCACCCCGGGGATCACCCCCGCCCGGGCGATGCCGAGCACGATCTCGGGCTGGAACTCGCGCGCCACCTTGAGCGCGAGGGCACGGCACAGCTCGCCGAAGAACGGCCAGTCGATCTCCAGCACTCCGCGGGGCACGGCGGGATTGGCGCGCTTCATGGGGGTGTCCTCGGCGGTTCTGGTGCGTGGGGCGGGACGGTAACCTACGCGGCGCGCGAGCCCCTTACAACCACGTTGCGGCCCCCCGGGGGCGGGAGTATCTTGCGCCGTAACCCACCGATTTCCAAGGACGTTGTTCCCCGATGAGTCTATGGCGGCGGTTGTTCGGCGGCGGCCAGTCCGAGAGCCTGAAGCCGCAGCGGCTCGATTACCTCAATGAGGCACTGGCGCTCGAGCGTCAGGGGGACTACGAGGCCGCGCTGACGTCATACCGGCTGGCCCTGCGGGACAACCCGAATGACCCCCGCATCCTGCAGAACATGGCCATCGCCTTCACCAAGACCGGCCAGCACGACGAGGCCATCCGGCACTACCGCCGGGCGCTCCAGCTGGACCCGGCCCTGGTGGGCGCCCACTACGGATTGGCCTTCCGCCTGAAGGAAAAGGGCGAGAACGCCGAGGCGGCCCAGCACCTGCGCGAGTTCCTGGCCCGGCCGCCCAAGGGCGCCGACGCCGACCGCTGGGTCCGTCACGCCGAGGCGACGCTGCGGGAGCTCGAGGACGACACGTCCGCGGGGCCCGAGTGACCGGTCGCCGCCTCGCGGCCCTGCTGGGCCTCTGCGCCGGCTGCAGCAGCCTCGGCGAGACCGGGGCGGTGGTGGCTATCGAGGTGCGGACGCCCCTCCCGGCGGTGGTGGAGCAGAACGACACCCTCACGCTCGCCGCCCGGGCCCTGGATCAGCAGGGCGACAGCGTGGGCGCCACGGTGCTCTGGGAGTCGCCGGACACCACGGTCGTCATCGTGAACGGCAACCAGCTCACGAGCGACACCTCGGCCGGGACCGGCCGGGTCCAGGCGCGCGTGGGCAGCCTCCGGTCCGAGCTGGTGACGTACACCATCCGGCGCCGCTCCGACAGCCTGCTGCTGGTGGGGCCCGCACGGGACACGGTGACGCACGAGTCGGCCGCCCTGCAGGCCAGGCGCGCGTGGGCAGCCTCCGGTCCGAGCTGGTGGACACGGCTCGACGAGCGTGGGCGCCGGCGAGACACGGTGCAGGCCCGTAGCCGACGCGTTCATCCGCTTCCGCATCATCGACGCGGATACCGCCCTCGCGAGTGGGACCGTGGCGTTCCCGAGCGGGACGCTCGACACTCGGATCAAGACCACGAGCACCGGCGCCTCCATCACCCTGCAGCTGGTGAACGGCGCCACCCGCCCGACAGCGCCTCCGCCTGGAGGTGCTCGCCGAGCGGCCGAGCGGCGCGGTGGTGCCGGGCTCCGGGACAGCGGTTCACGGTCGTCTTCGAGTAGCGCGGGCGCCAGGCCCGCACCTCCTCCCCGGCGGGCACCCCCGTCCTCCCGGTCCGATCCCCGGACGCTCAGCGCGGAGCCGAGCATGCCGAATCCCACGACGCTCACGGAACTCTTCCTCGACGGCCTCGCGCGTTACGGCGCGCGACCGGTCGCCCTGCGCGTGAAGCGCGACGGCGCCTGGGAGGACATCTCCTACACCAGCCTGCTGGACCAGGTCCAGGCCATCGCCTGCGGCCTGCGGGAACTCGGCGTCGGGCCCGGCCAGAACGTGGCCCTCCTATCGGAGAACCGGCCGGAGTGGGCGTTCATCGACTACGCCTGCCTGATGAATCGCTGCGCCGACGTGCCGGTGTACCCCACGCTGCCGGCCGGCCAGGTCAGCTACATCCTGCGGGACTCGGGCGCCACCGCGCTCTTCGTCTCCAGCAAGGCTCAGCTCGACAAGATCCTGTCCATCCGCAATCCCGACGTCCTCCCCGCCCTGCGCCACATCATCGCCCTGGACGCCGACGCCACCGGCCCCGGCGTCATGCCCCTGGGCGACCTCATGAAGCGGGGCCGCGAGGCGGCGGCCAAGTACCCACGCTGGAAGGACGAGGCCCGCGAGGTGCGCCCCGACGACCTGGCCACGCTGATCTACACCAGCGGCACCACCGGGGACCCGAAGGGCGTGATGCTCACCCACGGGAACCTCTGCTCCAACGTGGTGGGCTCGGCCACGATGATCGAGCTGGTGGATGGGGACGAGGCGCTCTCCTTCCTGCCGCTCAGCCACGTCTTCGAGCGGATGGCCGGCCACTACCTGCTCTACCACAAGGGCGTGATCATCAACTACGCCCAGAGCATCGACACCGTCTCCGCCGACATGCTGGAGCGACGGCCCACGGTGGTGCTCTCGGTGCCGCGCCTGTACGAGAAGATCTACGCCCGCATCCTCGAGGGGGCGGCCAAGCCCCGGTCAAGAAGAAGATCTTCGACTGGGCCCGTGCCCAGGGTGATGCCTGGACCGACCTCACGCTGGCCGGGAAGCCGGTGCCCGCCTTCCTCGGCTTCAAGAAGCGGATCGGCGACAAGCTGGTCTTCCCCAAGCTGCGCGAGCGGGTGGGCGGCCGGCTGCGCTTCTTCGTGTCGGGCGGGGCGCCGCTCTCGGCGGAGATCGCCAAGTTCTTCTACACGGCGGGCCTGCCGATCTTCGAGGGCTACGGCCTCACGGAGACCTCGCCGGTGATCACGGTCAACACGCCCGAGGCCATCCGCATGGGCACGGTGGGCAAGCCCATCCCCGGCACCGAGGTCCGCATCGCCGGCGACGGCGAGATCCTCTGCCGCGGCGCCCAGGTCATGAAGGGCTACTACAACAAGCCGGAGGCGAGCCGCGAGGCCGTGGACGCCGAGGGCTGGTTCCACACCGGCGACATCGGCGAGTTCGACGCGGGACGGGTTCCTCCGCATCACCGACCGCAAGAAGGACATCATCGTCACCGCCGGCGGCAAGAACATCGCGCCGCAGCCCATCGAGAACCGGGTCAAGACCAACCCCTTCGTGCTCAACGCCGTCATGATCGGCGACAAGCGCAAGTTCCCGGTAATGCTCGTGGTGCCCAACGTGGAGAGCCTGCGGGCGTGGGCCGCCAGCCGGACCCTCTCCTTCGCGGACGACGAGGCCATGCTCGGCAGCAAGGACGTGGCGGAGAAGATGGAGCGCGAAGTGAAGAAGTCGCTCCGCGACCTGGCCCACTTCGAGATGCCGAAGAAGGTGCTGGTGGTCCACCGCGACTTCTCCATCGAGAGCGGCGAGCTCACGCCCACGCTCAAGGTGAAGCGTCGCGTGGTGGAGAAGAACTACCAGGCCGAGATCGACGCGCTGTACGCGGGCGGCGGCGGCGGGGACTGACCACGCGCCGCCACGTGAAAGGGCCGCTGCCGGCCATTTTCCGCCCAATCCGCCTCAGGGCGCCCTGGCCACCCACCACCCCCGGCGCTGGCCAGCAACTCGAGCCCGGCGCGTTTGGGCGTGAGGCCCCTCCCGACGACGCGCAGACCAGACGCTCCCCCGCCACGTCACTCCACGCCGGATCACGGGCCTCCGGCGCACCGAGGACGACGCCGCGGCAGGACCGCGCCTTGAGCGGCGGCCGGGGCGAACGAATGACGCTGACGGACGCCGAGGGCGCCACGCCCGCCGGCGGGTTCACCGCCACGCAATGCGCGCCCGGCAGGAGCTCCGCCAGCCCGGCAGCCCGGGCGGCCACGCTCCCCACCAGCGCCACGAACCCGCCCGGGCCCTCCAGCCCGAGGAAGGCCAGCAGCGCCTCCGCCGCCGGCAGGTCCGGTTGCTCCGCCGCTGGCTCGGCGTGGCCGAAAGTCAGCACGGCATCGGCGATGGGGTAGACGCGGTGGCAGACCGGGCAGCCGAGACTCCCCTGCAGCACCGTGCGCCCCATGGCGTCAGGGATGAGGACGAGGAACGCCTCGTCGTGCGCCGCGGGGCAGCGCAGGTGGTCGGTGAGCTCGATGAACATGCGGCGGGGAGAGGACGGGTCAGGGGCGGAAGACCACCCAGCTGAGCTTCCCCGCCTCGACGGTGACGCGCCGGAACACCTTCCGCCCGTTGATCTCGACACCCAGCACGTAGCTGCCGGGGGGCACGTCGCCGACGGCGAAGTGCTCGCCGTAGAGCGGGTGCGGGTGCGCCTTGTCGCCATAGGTCTCGGCGAAGGAGAACGGGGTCTCGGCCGGGTCGGGCTTGATGATGCCGTACACGCGGGCCTGCGGGACCGGCTTGCCGGCGGCGTCGAGCACCTGCCCGGCGATGAGGCCGGTGCCGGGAATGGGCTCGATCCACAACTCGGGGTTGGTGGTGTAGGCGGGAAAGCGTTCCAGGGAGTCCACCACCAGCGCGACGTCGTCACCCGGGACGGCGTGGACCTCGAGGTGCAGGTGGTCGTTGGTGGCCCGGCCGGTGTTGCCCACGCGGGCGATGAGGTCGCCGGCGGCCACCCGCTGGCCCACCCGGGCCACGAGCGACGAGTTGTGGTAGTACACGCTGAAGATGCGGAGCGGCCCGCCGGGTCCGGTCACCGTGGTGTCGTGCCGGATGGCCACCGTGAGGGCGCCCTGCTCGGCCGGGCCCGCATAGACCACCTTGCCCGCACCGATGGCGTACACGGGCGTGCCGTCGGGGTTGTTGAACTCGACGCCCTGGTGCTGCTGGAAGTTCCCGCCCATCGTGGAGCCATAGCGGTAGGTCTGGTCGATGAACCAGTTGTCGGCCTTCTCGATGGGGCGACGGAACCAGGTGGTACGCGGGAACTGCGGAGTGCCGGCGGCCACGGGCGCGCGCTTCAGGCAGGGGGTGGTATCCGCCACGAGGCGGAGGCCGCAGGTGGTGCCCTTCCAGGGCGTGCCCGCCACGAGGATGCGGTTGCGCGGGGAGAAGGCGGGGAATGCCACGTCCTCGCGCAGCCATCCGTCAGGCGTGTGGGCAATGCGCTCGTTGCCACGCAGGCCCGCCAGGATCACGCCCCGCCGGTCGAAGCCGATGCGCCGCACGTACTCGCTGGTGAGCAGGGCCAGTGCGGTGTCCGCGGGGCCGCGGGCGGCGGGGCCGGACTTGTCGCCGATGGCCACCCAGTGGGCGCCGCCGTCGGGCGTCATCTGGATGCCGTCGGCGGTGGCCACCCAGACGCTGTCGCCGCGGGCGACGATACCATCGGGCGTCACGTACTGCCACTCGGGGCCGAGCTGCGTGAATGTCCAGTTGGTCCAGGTGACGCCGTCGTCGCGGCTCACGCCCCAGCCATTGCCCACCGTGCCGTACCAGATGCCGCCCCGCCCGTCGAAGGCAAAGGCGTGCACAAAGTCCCACGAGATGCTGCTGCCGGTGGTGTCGTGGCGGAGCCGCTCCCACTGCGTGGCTCCCGGGCGCAGGCGGAGGATGCCCTGGCCGTAGGTCCCCACCCAGAGGCTGCCGCGCGGGTCGCGCGCCACGGCCAGCACGTGGGAGCCGAAGCCGGTGGAATCGGGGAGCGCGGGGAGGGCCTGAGCCTCGAGCACCGCGGGGAGCGCGAGCAGGGGGAGCGCGCGCAGAAGGGCGGGAAGTGTCGGCATGCTGGACAATCGCATGGCCGGGGCCGGTCCGCCAGCGGTCCGGGCGCCGCAACGGAACGGCGGCGGGAGGCCATGCCTCTCCGCCGCCGGCAATGCCCCCCGCGAACCGGGACCCCGAGGCTAGGGATGCCCCGGCCGCCGCACCGGCGAGAGACGCAGCCAGTCCACGCTGGCGTGAGGCGGACGGGTCGCCACGTAGCGCACCGCATCCGCCACGTCCTCGGCGCGGAGCATCTCGGCGCGGCGCGGGAACCCGGGGCGGTGGTCGGGATCGAGCGGATCCCAGAGCGGCGTGTCGGTGGCGCCCGGCGAGATGAGCGAGAACCGGACACCGCTGCCGCGGTATTCCGCCGAGAGCACCTCGTGCAGCGCCCGCACGCCGTACTTGCCGACGGTGTAGGCGCCATTCTCGGGGAGGGCCACGTGGTCGCAAGTGCTGCCGATGGTGACGTGGATGCCCCGGCCCGCGGCGCGCATGGCGGGGAGGAAGGCCTGCGCCACCAGGAACGGCGCGCGGACGTTCAGCGCGTACGACGCGTCGAGCTCGGCGGGGTCGGTGGCGTCGAGCGGCTTCAGCGTGAAGGTCCCCGCGTTCTGCACCAGGATCTCCGGGGTCCCCCACTCGCCGAGAATCGTGGTGGTGGCGCGCACGACGGCCGCGGCATCGGCGAGGTCACAGGGGACGTCGCGGAACGGACCGCGGGCGCCGGCGGTGAGGCTCCGGGCCAGCCGCACCACCACGGCCCCCTCGGCGGCGAGCGCCTCACTCGCGGCCAGCCCGATGCCGCGCGAGGCGCCGGTGACCACCGCGAGCCGGCCTTCGAGCGGCTTCATTCGGAGCCGCGGTGAACCAGGCGCAGGAACTCCTCACGGGTGCGGATGTCGCTCCGGAAGATGCCGCGCACCGCGCTGGTGACGGTGCGGCTGTTCTGCTTCTCCACCCCGCGCATGGCCATGCAGAGGTGGGTGGCCTCCACCAGCACGCCCACGCCGTGCGGGTCCAGCACTTCCATGATGGCGTCGGCGATCTGGTCGGTGAGCCGCTCCTGCACCTGCAGTCGCCGGGCGAAGACCTCCACGATGCGCGGCAGCTTGGAGAGCCCCACGATGCGCCCGTTCGGGATGTAGGCCACGTGCGCCCGGCCGAAGAACGGCAGCAGGTGGTGCTCGCACAGCGAGTAGAGCTCGATGTCGCGCACCAGGATCATGCTGCTGTGCTGCTCCTCGAACAGCGCGTCGCCCACGGCGTCCATGACCGAGAGGCCGTAGCCGCGGGTGAGCCAGCGGAGCGCCTTCTCCACCCGTTCCGGGGTCTTGACGAGCCCCTCGCGCTCGGGATCTTCCCCGAGGGCGCCCAGGATGTGGCGGACCTCGTCCTGGAACGCGGTGGGCACGGCGGCCGGCGCGTCAGCGCCCTTCGTAATCGACATAGTTGCGGGGCGTCTCCCAGAGGCGCAGGTGGGCCAGCCGGCCCGCGGGGATCGCGGGGGCGAGCACCTGCCAGCAGTAGACCGCGATGTTCTCCGCCGTGGGGATCACGGCGGCGAAGTGCGGCACGTCGAGGTTCAGGTTCTTGTGGTCCAGGTGGGCGAGGAGCTTTTCCTCGACCAGCCGCTTCAGTACGTTGATGTCGACCACGTACCCCGTCTCGGGGTCGATCTCCCCCTCGACGGTGACGTCGAGCTCGTAGTTGTGGCCGTGATAGTTGGGGTTGGCGCAGACCCCGAAGGTCCGCGCGTTCCACTCATCCGAGCGGCCGGGGTGGTACAGGCGGTGGGCGGCATTGAAGTGCACGCGCCGAGTCACACGGCAGGCAGGCATCCAGTCTCGATTCCAGGTCGTCCGTCTGGAAGATGGCCCGGTGCCGTCGTGGGTCAAGGCACGTTGCCCAGCATTGAACAGGGGGCACCAGCCAGCCGGCCGGTGCCCCCCGCAGGGAAGAGGCGACGTCGAAGGGGTTAATTGAAGCCCGACGATATAGCTTTGGTGCCCTCGCCACAGCGTCTGCCTTCCCCCGCGGGGCATGACATCGGCCACAGCATGTGGGCCCTTCGACGGACCTGTTGGCTCAATAACGAAGGTCTCCGACGCCGCTTTCCCCGAAGATAGGACCGGGGACCACGGGCGTCAACGCAACTTTCCCGGGACAGGGCATGGATCTCAACCTGATCGGCGCGATTGTCGCACTTCTGGCCTGGGTGGCCGTGACGTTCCTCTTCCCGCTCGGCCCGGCGGGCGCGCCCCTTCACCTGCTCCTCGGCGTGGCCGGCGTGCTCTTCGTGCGCTGGTGGGCGCTCCGGAAGAACTGACCCGGCGTGACGGCCCCGACTCCCGCCCCGCCGCCCGCCCGCGACGCCCTGCCGGCGATCCTCGCCGGGCTCCTCTACGTCCTGCTCCTGGTCTCGCTGCGCGAGATCCTCGCCCCACCGCTGGTGCTGCCCATGGCACTCGCCGCGCTGTGGCCGCTCCGCGGGCGG
>JBGAOL010000143.1:0-9249 GCA_044221825.1 Gemmatimonadales bacterium | reverse complement strand
CTCGGCCTCATCGTGTTCCTCACGGCGGTCAACCTGCTCGGCGTCAAGTTCGGCGCGCGGGTGCAGACCATCTTCGCCGCGGCCAAGATCGGCGGCATCGCGGTGCTGGTGGCGCTCGGCCTCTTCGCCGCGAAGGACCCGGGCCTCTGGACCCGCAACATGACCGGCTTCACCGGCGTCGAGCCCTGGACGCTGGCCATGATCCCGGTGCTCGGCGCCGCCATGGTGGGCTCGCTCTTCTCGGCGGATGCGTGGAACAACGTCACCTTCGCCGCCGCCGAGGTGCGGGAGCCCACGAAGAACCTGCCGCGCGCGCTCTTCCTCGGGACCCTGATCGTCTGCGGCACCTACCTGCTCGTGAACCTGGCCTACCTCAAGGTCCTCGCCTTCCCCGGCGACCCCACCGCGACCGACGTGGTCGCGCGCGGCATCGCCTACGCGGAGCAGGACCGCGTCGGCTCGGCGGCGGCGGCCGCGCTCCTCGGTCCGGTGGGTGGGAGCCTCATGGCCATCGCCATCATGGTGAGCGCCTTCGGGTGCGTGAACGGCCTCGTGCTCGCGGGCCCGCGCGTCTACTACGCCATGGCGCGTGACGGCCTCTTCTTCGAGAAGGCCGGCCAGCTCCATCCGTCGTACCAGACCCCCACCTTCGGCCTCATCACCCAGGCGGGGTGGGCCATGGTGCTCTGCCTGAGCGGGTCGTACGGCAACCTGCTCGACTACGTGATCTTCGCCTCGCTCCTCTTCTACTTCTTCACCGTGCTGGCGCTGTTCCGCTTCCGGATCACCCAGCCCGACCTGCCGCGCCCCGTGAAGGCCTTCGGCTACCCGGTGGTCCCGGCGCTCTACATGGCCGCCGTGCTGGTGCTCATGGGCATCCTCCTCTTCAAGAAACCCCTCTACACCTGGCCCGGCCTCCTCATCGTGGCGCTCGGCGTGCCCGTCTACTTCGCGTGGCGGAAGAAGGGCTAGGTGCGCGAGGTAGGGACGGCGTGACTCAACGCAGAGGCGCGGAGGGCGCGGAGGGCCGCAGAGGGCATCTGCTCGGAAAGCTGGGATCCTCTCACGGTGAGGGGAGCAGTTGAGGGTGGCCTGCCAGCACGGGTGGGGTCCGGTGCCCAACCCGAAGCGACACCCACACAAACACGGCAGGCTCGCCCTACGGCAAACTCACCATCAACGCGCAGTTCCTCTGCGGCCCTCTGCGCCCTCTGCGCCTCTGCGTTGAGTCACACCGTCCCTACCCCGGCCCACGCCCCCAAAGGCTGCCACCTGCCCAGACTTGCGCCCCCCCTCGCCGGGGCCGTAAACTTGAGGATGGAACTCCAGTACATCACCGGCTTCCGGTCCCCGTCCCCGCGGCGGGTGGCGGCGGCCACCGCAGGTTCCCCCGCATGAGCACCATCCGGCCCGGCGTCGCGCTCACGTTCGACGACGTCCTCCTCGTCCCGCGCCACTCCAGCGTCCACCCGCGCCAGGTCTCGACCCAGACCCGGTTCACCCGCGCCATCACGCTCAACATCCCGCTCATCTCGGCCGCCATGGACACGGTCACCGAGGCGGAGATGGCCATCGCCATGGCGCGGGCCGGCGGCATCGGGGTGGTGCACAAGAACATGTCGATCGACAAGCAGGCGCAGGAGATCGATCGCGTGAAGCGCAGCGAGAGCGGGATGATCATGAACCCGATCACCCTCTCGCCCGACCGCCCGCTCAAGGAAGCCGCCGCCGCCATGCAGCGGTTCCGGATCTCGGGCGTTCCGATCGTGGACGCGAGCGGCATGCTCGTCGGCATCATCACCAACCGCGACCTGCAGTTCGAGCGAAACTTCGAGCAGCCCGTCCGCGAAGTGATGACCAAGGAACGGCTGGTGACCGCGCCCGTCGGCACCAACCTGGATGAGGCGGAGCGGATCCTGGCCAAGCACCGGATCGAGAAGCTCCCTGTGGTGGACGCCGAGGGGAAGCTCAAGGGCCTCATCACCGTCAAGGACATCTTCAAGCGGAAGCACCACCCCGACGCCAACAAGGACACCCACGGCCGCCTCCGCGTGGCGGCCGCCGTGGGCGGCTCCCCCGAGGCCAAGGTGCGCGCCCAGGCGCTCATCGAGGCGGGTGTCGATGCGCTGGTGATCGATTCCGCGCACGGCCACAGCGAGGGCGTGCTGCAGACCGTGGCGCTGCTCCGCGAGGCCTTCCCCGACGTGCAGCTCATCGCCGGCAACGTGGCCACCGAGGGCGGCGCCCGCGAGCTCGTCAGGCGCGGGGTGGACGCCGTCAAGGTGGGCGTGGGCCCGGGCAGCATCTGCACCACCCGCGTGGTCACCGGCGTCGGCGTTCCCCAGGTCACCGCCATCATGGACGCGGTGCGCGGCGCGGGCGACGTGCCCGTCATCGCCGATGGCGGCGTCAAGTACTCGGGCGACATGGTCAAGGCGCTCGCCTCCGGCGCCATGAGCGTCATGATGGGCTCCATGCTCGCCGGCACCGACGAGAGTCCCGGCGAGTCCATCCTGGCGGAGGGCCGCCGCTTCAAGGCCATCCGCGGCATGGGCAGCGTTTCCGCCATGCAGGACGGCTCGGCCGACCGTTACTTCCAGGCCGAGCTGCAGGCCAGCAAGCTGGTGCCGGAAGGCATCGAGGGCCGCGTGGCCTACAAGGGCCCGGTGGCCGACGTGCTGTTCCAGATGGTGGGCGGGCTGCGGAGCGGCATGGGCTACTGTGGCGTGGCCACCGTGGACCAGCTCCGCGCCGACGTGGAGATGGTGCAGATCACCAGCGCCGGGCTCCGCGAGTCGCATCCGCACGACGTGCAGATCACGCGGGAAGCGCCGAACTACAACGTGTAAGACCGCAACACCGGGCCTGCCCCGGCGCGCCCGCCTCCCCCGGAGGCGGGCGACGCCCGTCGGGCGCCCGCGCAGGGCCGCAAGGTTTCTTCATTCCTGAGTCCTTCCTCCACGCGGAGACGCGCGCATGTCCCTCACCCGCCGGAAACCCCTCGCCGAGCTGATGCCGGAAGAGGGCGACCACGGCCTCAAGCGGGCCCTCACGGCCACGAACCTGGTGCTGCTCGGCATCGGCGCCATCATCGGCGCCGGCATCTTCGTGCTGACGGGCACGGCGGCCGCGCTGTACGCGGGCCCCGCCATCGTGTTCTCGTTCATCCTGGCCGGCCTCGGCTGCCTCTTCGCGGGGCTCTGCTACGCCGAGTTTGCCTCGATGATCCCGGTGGCCGGCAGCGCGTACACCTACGGCTACGCCACGCTGGGCGAGTTCATCGCCTGGATCATCGGGTGGGACCTCATCCTCGAGTACCTCTTCGCCGCCTCGACGGTGGCGGTGGGCTGGTCGGGCTACTTCACCGCGTTCATGGCGGAGATCGGCGTCAAGCTGCCGCCCGCGCTCACCGGCGCGCCCTACGCGGTGCAGGGCACCCACACGCTGGTCCCCTCGCAGATCTGCGTGGACCCGGCGAGCGGCGCGGTGGCGGTCAACGAGGTCACCCGCACCGCGATCCCGATCGCGGACTGCGTCTCCGGCGGCTTCACCATCGTGCAGGGCTTCCTCAACATCCCCGCCATGGTGCTGATCCTCCTCATCACGGCGCTCCTCGTGGTGGGCATCAAGGAGTCGGCGCGGTTCAACAACATCGTGGTGTACGTCAAGGTCGCCATCGTGCTGCTGGTGATCGCCTTCGGCATCAAGTACGTCAACACCGACAACTGGCACCCCTTCATCCCGCCCGCGGACGGCCCCGGCCACTTCGGCTGGAGCGGCATCCTGCGCGGCGCCGGCGTCATCTTCTTCGCCTACATCGGCTTCGACGCGGTCTCCACCGCCGCGCAGGAGGCCAAGAACCCGCAGAAGGACCTGCCCATCGGCATCCTCGGGTCGCTGGCCATCTGCACCGTGCTCTACATCGCCATGGCGCTCGTCATGACCGGCATGGCGCACTACACCGAGCTCAACGTCCCGCACCCGGTGTTCGTGGCCATCGACAAGGCCGGCCCCGCGCTCAAGTGGCTCGGCTTCCTGGTGAACATCGGCGCCATCGCCGGCCTCGCCTCCGTGGTGCTGGTGATGCTCATGGGCCAGCCGCGCATCTTCTACTCCATGTCGCGCGACGGCCTGCTGCCGCCGGTCTTCAGCAGCATCCACCCCAAGTTCCGCACCCCGTGGGTCTCCACGGTGATCACCGGCATCGTGGCGGCGCTCATCGCGGGCATCTTCCCCATTGGCCTCCTCGGTGAGCTGGTGTCCATCGGCACGCTGCTGGCCTTCGTGATCGTCTGCGGCGGCATCATCGTCCTCCGCAAGACCCAGCCCGACCTGCCGCGCCCCTTCCGGACGCCGCTCGTCCCGCTGGTGCCCATCCTCGGCATCGCCATCTGCGGCTACATGATGTACGGCCTGCCGCCCGACACCTGGATCCGGCTCTTCGTCTGGATGGCGCTCGGCATGCTGATCTACTTCCTCTACGGCATCCGCCACTCGAAGCTGAACAAGGCGTAAGCCGAGTCGCGGCAGGGCCCCGGCGGCCACCTCCTCACGGGGGTGGCCGCTCGGTCTTCATGGGGCCATCAATCGGCCGATACCGGCCCTCGATGGCCCCCTTCCGCTCCCGGGCAGCTTCATTACCTTGGCCTCCAGCATGACCGTCACCCTCTCCGCCAGCCGCGTCGCCGACGCGCGTGCCTTTGCCGAGTGCCTCGTGCCCGGCCGCCGCATCTGCATCACCACCCACGTGAACCCCGATGGCGACGGGCTCGGCAGCGAGGTGGGGCTGGTGCACCTGCTCAAGGCGCGCGGCGTCAATGCGGTCATCACCAACCCGTCGCCCACGCCCGAGCGGTACCGCTTCCTCTTTGCCGACCTGCCGGGCGTGGACAAGACGCCGGAGGCGGTGAAGGAGCTCCGCAAGGCCGACCTCATCCTGGTCCTCGACATCTCCGACGTGGGCCGGCTCGGCATGCTGAGCCAGACGGTGCTCGAGCGCGGCGTCCCCGTGGCCTGCGTGGATCACCACGTGAGCCAGGGCCACCTTCCCGACGGCCCGCGCTACGTGGACCCCGAGGCCAGCGCCACCGGCGAGCTGATCTTCCAGCTGGCCCAGGCCAACGGCTGGCCGCTCACGCAGCTCGCGGCGCGCGCCCTCTACGTGGCCATCCTCACCGACACCGGCGCCTTCCGCTTCAGCAACACCCGGCCCTCGGTGCTCCGCACCGCCGCCGCCCTGCTCGAGACCGGCCTCGACCCCGAGCAGATCTACCTCGACGTCTACGCCAACGCCCCCGAGGGCCGCACCCGACTCTTTGCCGACACGCTGCAGACGCTGGTGGTCGAGCAGGAGTCGGGGCTCGCGTGGGTCACCGTGCCGCCCGGCGCCATCGAGCGCTACGGCGCCACCGCCGATGACCTCGACGGCATCGTGGAGCATCCGCGGAGCATCGCCGGCGTCCGCATGGCGCTCCTCTTCCGCGAGATCGCGGCGGGGCGGATCAAGGTCTCTCTCCGTTCCGTGGGCAACGTGGACGTGGCGTCCTTTGCCAAGCCCTTCGGCGGCGGCGGGCACACCAAGGCCAGCGGGCTCTCGGTGGAGGCCAGCATGGCCGAGGCGCAGGCGCAGGTGCTGCAGGCGGCGCGCGCCTATCTCGCCGGTATGGGCGGTTGACCCCGCCCGGACCTCCCCGCTTCTTTCCTCCGGCAGGTGCCACCCCCGGCACCCAAGACGGACCGAGACCCATGAGCGACCCGCAGGCAGGCGCCGACATCCTCACCCGGATCGAGCAGACCCTCGACCAGCTCCGCCCCTACATCGCCTCCCACAAGGGCAGTGTCGAGGTGGTCGATTTCGACGAGCTGGACGGCATCCTCCTCCTCCGCCTCGGCGGCACCTGCCACGGCTGCTCCGCCGCCACCATCACGCTCAAGCAGGGCATCGAGAGCCGCCTCAAGCAGCTGGTGCCCGAAGTCCGCTCGGTCGCGGCCATCTGAGGCCGCCCGCGCGGCCGCTCCTCCCCACGCAGGGTCCCATGTCCGATTCCCTCGCCGCCCAGGTCAGCGCCGCGCTGGCGCGGATCCAGAACCCCCGCCTCGAGAACGACCTCCTCTCGGCCGGGATGATCCGCGACCTGCAGGTCACCGAGAACGGCCACGTCAGCTTCACGTTCCTGCTCTCCCGCAACGACCCCGCCACCCTGGTGCGCGAGGCGCGCTCGGCCATCCGCGCCATTTCCGGCGTGGACCCGCAGCAGGTGCGGATCAGTGTCGTGGATCCGGCCGGCCCCGCCGGCCACACGCACGGGCCCCCGGCAGGCCAGCCCGCCGCCGGCCAGACCCATGGCCAGGCCGGGATGACACCACCGGCGCCGGCTCCCGAGCAGTATCCGCATCTCGGCACCATCGTGGCCGTGTCGTCGGGGAAGGGCGGGGTGGGGAAGTCGACCGTCGCGGCCAACGTGGCCGTGGCGCTGGCGCAGAAGGGCTATCGCGTGGGGCTCATGGACGCCGACATCTACGGGCCCAACATCCCGCGCATGTTTGGCGTGTTCGAGAAGCCGCCGGTGGTGAGCGGCCGCATCCAGCCGCTGGCCGCCTTCGGCGTCAAGCTCATGTCGCTCGGCTTCCTCATTGACCGCGACGCGCCCGCCATCTGGCGCGGCCCGATCATCATGAAGATCGTGCAGCAGTTCCTGCGCGACGTGGAGTGGGGCGAGCTCGACTACTTCCTCGTGGACCTGCCCCCCGGCACCGGCGACGCGCAGCTCTCGCTGGTCCAGTCCTGCCAGGTGGCCACCGCCGTCATCGTCACCACCCCGCAGGAAGTGGCGGTGGGCGATGCCCTTCGCGGCGCCAAGATGTTCGAGCGGGTGAGCGTGCCGCTGGCGGGCGTGGTGGAGAACATGAGCCCCTACACCGATCCCGCCACGGGCATCCGCCTCGCGATGTTCGGCGAGGGCGGCGGCAAGCGCCTGGCGGAAGAGCTCAAGGCCCCGCTCCTGGGACAGGTGCCGCTCCAGCCCGGCATCGCCGAGGAGGCGGATCGCGGGCGGCCCGTCTGCGTCAGCAGCCCGGACAGCGCGGCGGCCAGGGAACTCTCCGCCATCGCCGAGCGGCTGGTGCAGAGCGCCAGGGAGCGGGCCATCGAGCTCCCGGTGCTGCGCGGCTAGCTCTCCCGCCTGACAACCCGCTCCACCTCCAGCGCCGCGTCCACCCCCAGGGAGACGCGGCGCACCACTTCCAGGGCGCCCGTCAGCCCCTCGGGCGTCGCCGTCCCGGCGCGCAGCCGCAGCAGGTCCAGCCGGAGCGTGTCGAGCGCCGCCAGCCGCTCCGCCAGCGCCGTCGCCACCCGCCGCCGTTCCGCCTCGAACTCGGCCCGCACCTGGTCGCGCGCGGGATCACCCGGGCCGCCGGCGGCGGCGGCGGCCTGCGCCAGCTCCTCGTCGCGGGCGCGGAGGCGGGTGGCATCGGCGCTCAGCGTGCGGATGGTGCTGCCCACCGCCGCCAGCCGCTCCTGCTGCGCCGGCGGCAGCGCCGCGAACAGCCCCTCCGCCTGCCCGGCGAGGAGCACCTCGGTCGGCGCCGCCGGCGGGAGCGCCGGCGCGCCGCGCCGCTTGAGCCCGGCGCCGCCGAGCTTGAGGAGCATCCGCCCCTTCCACACCGCGAAGCGGCTCATGAGCCCCGGCTTGCCGCCCTCCGGCGCATCGAGCCGTGCCCCGAACCAGCGTCCCAGCGCGATCGGCAACCCGAACGACACCAGCTCCAGCAGCAGCTGCGCCGGCCACCCCTCGATGACCCCCATCAGGAGCTCCCGCGGTCCCGCCCAGAAGCCGAGCACCGCCGCGAGCCCGAGCCCGAAGAGCGCCGATGCCTTCCGCCGTGACATGGGTGGCGGCTCGCTCGCCGCCTGCACCGATGCCTCGGCCCGCACCGCCTCCCCGAAATCGTCCGCCGTCCACCCCTCGCGCACGGCACGCCGCGCGTGGGTGGCCACGCTGATGCCCTTGAGGGCCGTCAGGGTGCCGAGCAGGATGGTGATGCCGGAGGTGTAGATCTGGCCGAAGCCGAAGAAGTCGTGCGCCGCCGTCAGCAGCTGCGCCACGATGGCGGTGCCCGCGAGCGTGGCGTACCCCGTCAGGTCCACGCCGAGCGCCCGCGTCTCGCGGGCCAGCGCCTGCAGGGTGGGAGGCACGGCAGGCAGCGTGCTCCCGCCTGCCTCGAGCGCGGCGGACAGCGCCTCACCGTTCGCGAACCGGTCGCCCGGCGCCTTGGCCAGGCAGCGGTCGATGGCGCTCGCCAGCGCCCGGGGCACGTGCGCGCGCACCGACGCCACCGGCGGCGCCGGCACCATCAGGTGCTGCATCAGCAGGCCCGCCGCGCCGTCCGCCTCGAACGGGTAGCGCCCCGTGAGCGCGTAATACGCCGTGACGCCGAGGGAGTAGAGGTCGCTCCGGCCGTCCACCGGCTCGCCGGCCGCCTGCTCGGGACTCACCGAGCGCGCCGTGCCCACCAGGTCGCCGGTGGGCGTCACCGGTGTCGCTTCCGTCAGGTGCGCAATGCCGAAGTCCGCCACCAGTGCGCGGCCCGTCAGGCGCTCGAGCAGGATGTTCTCCGGCTTCACGTCCCGGTGCACCACGCCCTGCTGGTGCGCGTACGCCAGCGCCCACGCCACCTCGCGCACCAGCCGCTCCACCTGCGGCGCCGCCAGCGGTCCCTGCGCCCGCACCCGCTCGGCCAGCGTCTCGCCGGCCACGTAGCCCATGGCAAACCACACCAGCGTCCCCGTGCTCTCCACCGCGTGGATCGGCACGATGTGCGGGTGCGCCAGCCGCGCGGCGGTGCGGGCCTCGCGCAGGAAGCGTTCGCGCAGCTCGGGTGTCCCGGCCAGGTGCGGCAGCAGCAGCTTGAGCGCCACCAGGCGGTCGAGCGCCACCTCGCGCGCCAGGTAGACGGCGCCCATGCCGCCGCGGCCCAGCTCGCGCTCGAGCACGTAGCGGCCGCGCAACGCCGCCTGCAGCGCACGGAATTCGGGGGAGTCGGTCATGGCTGGCCAATCGTAGCCGCCGGGCCCGGCCACAGCCAGAGCGGGGCGGGGGTGACGACTGCGCCGGGACGGCCTACGTTTCCCGCCATGCCTATCATCACCCTGCTCACGGATTACGGCACCGCCGACTCCTACGTCGGCGAGGTCAAGGGAGTTCTGCTCTCCCGCGTCCCGGGGGCCACCCTGGTGGACATCACCCACGA
>JBGAOL010000142.1:0-9605 GCA_044221825.1 Gemmatimonadales bacterium | reverse complement strand
CGCGGATGGCGAGGAGGCGGAGCTCGAGCTGCAGCTTGGGATCGCTCAGCACGTGGCGCACGCGGCCGGCGGCGGCCGGGGGGCAGCGCTCGAGGGCGGCCTGCAGGCCGAGGCGGAGGTTGGCGTCGTCGTCGTCGCCCACGGCGGCGATGACGGCGTCGTCACGCATCTCGGGGATGCGGAGCATCAGCTTGAGCGCCTCGCGCCGCACCCGCGAGTCCTCGGCCTTGAGGTAGGAGGCGGGGTCGAACTCCGCCGGGATCTCGTCCAGCGAGCCGAGCAGCGCCAGCAGGTTCCGCTGCACGTACCACGGCGAGCCCGGGATGCGCTCCACCAGCATCGGCCCGATGGCGGGCCCGAGCTTGCCGAGGCGGGTGAGCAGGCGCCGGCGCATGGTGCGGTTGTCCGCCACCTCGAGGCTTTCGAGCATCGGCTCGGCGGCGGCCATGCCCATGCGTTCGAGCAGCAGCTCCACCACCGCGGTGTCCCGCGGCTCGTTGGACAGCAGGATCCGCATGTTCTCCGGCGTGGCCAGGTGCAGCCAGAAATTCTCCCGGATGTCCTCGGCCACGCTGGTGTGCTCCACCAGGGCCACCACCTCGCTGGCGCGGCCCTCGTTGACCAGCTCGGTGAGGGCGGACCAGACCGCGTCGCCCACGGTGTCGGTCTCGCAGGCGATCTGCACCAGGCGGATGGCCTCGGTGGCGTGCGAGGCACCGCTCGGCACGGGGATGTTGGGGTTCCGGGCCAGCCGGTCGAGGACGCGGGTGTAGGCGGCGGGGTTCGGGTCCTTGAGGTTCCAGCGCTCCACCAGCTGCCGCACCCCCTCGCGCAGCGCATGGTCCGCCTCCTCGCGGATGGCGATGCTGCCGCGCTCCGACTGCTGCGCCAGCTTGGTGAGCATGCGCACCATGGCGTGGGGGAGCGCCTGCTCGCCGGCTTCACTCACCGCGCGGAGCAGCTGCAGCACCGCGCCGGCCGGCAGCACCATGGCGGCGTCGGCCACGAGGCGGCGGCGCTGCTGCAGGTCGGCGCCGAGGGTGGCGAGCTCGCGGAGGGTGTCGGGGGTGAGGTGGTTGAGGAGGGCGTTGAGCTTCTCGGAGAGGGCGGCGGCCTCGGCGCCCTGCGCCAGGCGGAGCTCGCGCGAGAGGCTGAGGAGGAAGCTCACCACCTTCTTGGCCTTGTCGCCGTCGCCGCGGATGTTGTTGAGCGCGCGCGCGATGGACTGCGGGTCGGCGATGAGCTCGGGGGCGCCCTCGCGGGTGAGCGCCGCCGCCGCGAGGCCGAGCCAGAGGCGGGCGGCGGCGCCCTGCCCCAGGCCGGAGGTGTCGCCGGTGCGGGTGGTGCCGTCCTGCGCCATCTCGATCCGGTCCCAGGCGGGCGCCAGGAGCCGGATGGTCTGCCAGCGCTCGTCGAGCTCGCCGAGGCTGGGGCCCACAGGATTGGTGCGGGGGTCGCTGCCGAGGAGCTGCAGCAGGTCGCCGAGTTCCTGGGGGGTGACGCCGGGAATGAACTTGATGCCGCCCACCTGGTGGCGGTGCAGGCGCTGCGCGAGCTCGCGGAGCACCGGGTTGCCCTCGTCGGTGGCCAGGCCCTCGAGCAGCAGCTGCTGCCGGGCCACGCCGAGGAGCAGGTTGGCCCGCGTCATGAGGACGATCCGCAGGTGCCCGGCGGCGGCGTCCACCGCGGCCGTCAGCAGCGGGTGGCCCGGCGGGTACACGGAAACCTTGTGCAGCGCGATCGCGAAGAGCGGCAGGAACATCGCCAGGTCGCGCGGCAAGGCCGCACGGGTCGGGGCGGATGCGTCTGCGAGCGCTGGCTGGGTCACGCGGCGTGTGGGGGTGGGGACCCCCTAAGGTAAGGCAGGGCTGGCTTCCTCGGGAAGCCAGCCCTGCGTGACCAGGACCTGCCGCGCGGGAGGGCCGCTCAGTCCTTGGCGCGGTCCACGTACTCGCCGGTGGACGGGTTCACCCGGACGCGCTCGCCGTTCTGGACGAACTCGGGCACGTTGATGGTGACGCCGTTGTCGAGCTTGGCCGGCTTGAAGGACGACGTCTTGGTGGCCGTCTTCATCGCGGGGTTGGTCTCCACCACCTCGAACGTCATGACGTTCGGGAGCTGGATGCCGATGGGGCGGCCGTTGAAGAACTCGGCCATGATCTTCATGCTGGGGGCCACCCACTGGGCGGCGTCGCCGAGGTCGTCCTCGCTCATCTCGAGCTGGTCGAAGTTCTCGGTGTTCATGAAGTGGTAGCTGTCGCCGCCGGCGTAGAGGAACTCCAGCTGGTGGGTCTCGAGGTTGGCCAGCTCCACGGTGTCGGTGGAGCGGAAGCGGTGCTCGAACTGGGTGCCGGTGCGGAGCTTCCGCAGCTTGGCCTGCACCATGGCGCGGAGGTTCCCGGGCGTATGGTGGTGGAAGTCGAGAACTCGGCAGGGCTCGCCCTCGAACAGCAGGCACATCCCGCGGCGCATGTCGCTGGCGATCATATGGGCAACCCTGTCCTTCTAGTATGCGCGGCCCCTGGGCCGGCGTACGATGAGGTATGGATGTGAGTAACAGCGAGGGCGGACGCCCGGCTGGGCGTCCGCCCCCCCGTCCTTCGGCCTCGGTTTCCGGCGTCAACTATAGGCCCCGGCCAGCCCTAGCGGTAGGGGGCCACGTCTATAGATTGGGGAACCCCTTCCAGGATCACGGTTTATGGCGTCTCGCCGGGCTTTCCTCGCCGCCGCGGCGGCTCTTCCCGCCTTCCGGCCGGATGCGCTGCGCCGCGTCCTCGACGCCACGCCCCGGCGCCCGGCCCTCGCCGGTCTGGGCGGCCTGGGCGGCCTGGTCCCCACCCCGGTGCTGCCGGGGACGGCCGGCGGCCCCGACGACGAGGACTACTGGGGCGAGATCCAGCGGGCCTTCGACCTCGACCGGTCGATGGTCAACCTCAACAACGGTGGCTGCAGCCCGGCGCCGACCCACGTCCTGGAGCAGATGATCCGGGACCTCAAGTTCTCCAACGAACTCCCCGTCATCCACATGTGGCAGACCCTCGAGCCCCGGCTCGAGAGCGTCCGCCGCGACCTGGCCGCCACCTTTGGCTGCGACCCCGAGGAGATGGCCGTCACCCGGAACGCCAGCGAGGGCCTGGAGACGCTGATCTTCGGCCTCGACCTGCAGCGGGGGGACGAGGTGGTGGTCTCCACCCAGAACTACGGCCGCATGCTCACCAGCTGGGACCAGCGGGTGCGGCGCGACGGCATCGTGCTGAAGCAGGTCAAGTTCCCCATCCCGCCGAAGAACAAGGACGAGATCCTCGACGCCTTCAAGGCGGCGGTGACGCCCCGGACCCGGGTCATCGAGTTCCTGCACATCACCAACCTCTCGGGCCAGATCATGCCGGTGCGGGAGATGGTGGAGTGGGCCCGGCCGCGGGGGATCGAGGTGTTCGTGGACGGGGCCCACGCCTTTGCCCAGTTCCCCTTCACCCGCGACGGGCTCGGCTGCGACTACTACGGCACCAGCCTCCACAAGTGGCTGCTGGCGCCCATCGGGACCGGGTTCCTCTACATCCGGAAGTCCAAGCAGAAGAAGATCTGGCCCCTCATGGCCGCCCCGGCCTCCATGGACGAGAACATCCGGAAGTACGAGGAGATCGGCACCCACCCGGCGGCCAACCACAACGCCATCGCGGTGGCGCTGGCCTTCCACCACGCCATCGGGGCGGAGCGGAAGGCGGCGCGGCTCCGCTACCTGCGGGACCGGTGGGCCCGGCGGGTGGTGGCGGAGAGCGGGGGGCGCTGCCGGGTGCTGACGCCGCTCGAGGGGGAGCAGGCCTGCGGCATCGGCCTGGTGCACGTGGAGGGGATGGACCCGAACCGGCTGGTGGGCTGGTTCATGGAGAAGCACAAGGTGGTGGTGACCCCGATCGTCATCAAGGACGAGTTCGACGGCCTCCGGGTGACCCCCAACATCTACACCACCCCGCGCGAGGTGGTCCTCTTCGCCGACCTGCTGCTGACGGCCGCCCGGCAGGGCATCGGTTCCTGAGCGGGACCCCGGGGGGCCCGGCCCGGCCCCGGCCCCCTCCCTCCCCCGGCCCCCCGCGCCGGGGGCCCCGCCCAACCTCACTCCCACCAGTAGCGCCCGTCCCCGGCCCCCGGGCAGCCGCGTCAGGCAGCCGTCAAGCCCCGCCTGACATTTTTCGCGGGTCCCCCCTCTGGCGGGAACCGGTCACGGGCGCCTATCTTGAGCCCAGGTCGCAGCACCCCTCGACGTCCCTCCACGGAAGGGCCCACGGTAATGGCACGCACCAAGAAGGCCGCCTCGTCGCGCGGCAAGGCCAGGAAGAAGGTCGGCTTCCGGTTCTCGTCGACCGTGCAGCCGAAGCGCTACGGCGGGGCAGTGAACCGCAAGGGCAGCAAGAACCTCCAGGCCAAGCTCACGGAAGCCAAGGTCAAGCAGGCCCGGCAGCTGTACGCCAAGGGCGCCCAGATCAAGGTCCTGGCCAAGAAGTTCGGGGTGGACCCGAGCACCATGTCGCTCGCCGTCCGCCGGCTGACCTTCCAGCACGTCCGCTAGGCCGGTCCCGCACGCGCCCGGCCGGCCTGGCCGGGCGCTCCCGTCCGATCCACTGCTGACGGCATCCCCGGTGGCGCGGCGCCCCACGCCCGCGCATTCTTCGGGCGTGTTCCTCCCCATTCCCTCGCCTGCCCGACGCCCCGGCTCCCGCCGGCCCGCCGGTGCCGCGTAGCCGCCTGGTGCTGGCCGCCGTCCTCGGCCTGGTGGCCCTGCTCGGGCTCTGGTGGGCGATCCGCCGCCCGTCCCTGACCCGCACCTGGGCGGTGGACCAGTCGGTGCTCCCGTCCGTGACATTCGCCGGCGACACCGTCACCATCGAGGGCGTCCGCAACTTCCGCTGGACCAGCGCCACCGCCTTCACCCCCGCCTGGGACACCCGGACCTACGACCTGTCGCAGGTGACGAGCGCCTGGTACGTGCTGGTGCCCTTCTCCGACCGCTGGCGGGGGCCGGCCCACGCCTTCGTGAGCTTCGGCTTCGCCGACGGGCGGTACCTGGCGGTCTCGGTGGAGGCGCGGCGCGAGCTGGGCGAGAGCTACGGCGTCTTCACCGGCATGCTCCGCCACTTCGAGCTCATCTACGTGCTGGGCGACGAGCGCGACCTCATCGGCCGCCGCGCCGTCTACGACGACGACGCCGTCTTCCTCTATCCCATCAAGGGCGACGCGGCCGGCTTCCGCGCCGTGCTCACGGCCATGCTGGAGCGCGCCAACCAGCTCCGCACCCGGCCCGAGTGGTACAACACGCTGACCAACAACTGCACCCTGAACCTGGTGCGGCACGTCAACGCGCTGGTGCCGGGCAAGGTGCCGATGAGCTGGCGCATCGCCTTCCCCGGCTACAGCGACGAGGTGGTGCACCGCGTGGGCCTCATCGACTCCACCGGCAGCATGGCCGAGCAGCGGGCGCGGTTCCAGATCAACGACCGGGCCCGGGCGGCGCTCGACTCGGCGGAGTTCTCGGCACGGATCCGGGAGTAGGCGTCGCCAGTGGCGTTGCCGGAACCGGCGTCCGGTGTGACTCAACGCAGAGGCGCAGAGAACGCGGAGGGGCGCGGAGGACCGGCGCTCGGAGTGGATGGCCCGGTGCGCACGGAGGTACCCTGAGCGAGGGTGGCCGCGCAGCACGAGTCCGGCACACCGTCGGACCTGAACCAGCGCCCACAAATCCACTGGAGACTTCCCGTGCGGTGAGCCTGCACTCGGCGAGCAGTTCCTCCGCGCTCTCTGCGCTCTCTGCGCCTCTGCGTTGAGAGACGCACCGGGACCCGACGCCTTCACGACAGGCACCCAGCTCCCCATGGCCTCGATCTACGACCTGAAACCGAAGTTCCAGGGCCTCCTCCGCCCCCTCACCAACGCGCTCGCGCGCGGCGGGGTGACGGCCAACCAGGTGACGCTGGCCGCCATGCTGCTATCGCTGGCGGTGGGCGCGGCGGTGGCGCTCCGGCCGTCGGCCGGGGTGCTGCTGCTGGTGCCGCTCACCCTCTTCCTCCGGATGGCGCTCAACGCCATCGACGGGATGCTGGCACGGGAGCACGGGCAGAAGTCGCGGCTCGGCGCCGTGCTCAACGAGCTCGGCGACGTGGTGTCGGACGCGGGGCTCTACCTGCCGTTTGCGCGGGTGCTCGCCGGCGAGGCGGCGCTCGTGGTGGGCATCGTGCTGGTGGCCGTGATCGGTGAGATGACGGGCGTGGTGGGCATCCAGGTGGGCGCCTCGCGCCGCTATGACGGGCCCATGGGCAAGAGCGATCGCGCCTTCTGGTTCGGCCTGCTGGCGCTGCTCCTCGGGCTCGGCGTGGCGGCGGGGGCGTGGGTGCGGTGGTACCTGGCGGTGGTGCTCGTGCTCGGCCTGGTGACCATCCTCAACCGCGCGCGCGGCGCGCTCCGGGAGGGGGCCTGATGAACCGGCTGCTCCATTCGCCCGTGGGGCTCACCTTCCTCGGGATCCTCGGCGTGCTGGTGCTGGCGAGCGTGGTCACGGCCATGCTGGTGCGGAAGGGGCCGGCGGAGAAGTACGCCGAGCTCGCGGCGCGGGTGAAGTCGTGGTGGATCATGGTGGCCATCTTCGCGCTGGCCATCGCCATCGACCGGGCGCTGTCGATCGCCTTCTTCGCCTTCGTGTCGTTCCTGGCGCTCAAGGAGTACCTGTCGCTCATCCCCACGCGGCGCGCGGACCGGCGGGTGCTCTTCTGGGCGTACCTCTCCATCCCGGTGCAGTACTGGTGGGTGTACCAGGGATGGTACGGCATGTTCATCGTCTTCATCCCGGTATGGATGCTGCTGCTCGTCTCGGCCCGGATGGTGATGATCGGGGAGACGAAGGACTTCCTCCGCGCGGTGGGCACGCTGCACTGGGGCCTGATGCTGATGGTGTTCAGCATCAGCCACCAGGCGTACCTGCTGGTGCTGCCGCCCGAGGGCGGGGCGGGGCTGGTGCTCTTCCTGGTGATGCTCACGCAGCTCAACGACGTGGCGCAGTACATCTGGGGCAAGAGCTTCGGCCGGCGGAAGATCCTGCCCACGGTGAGCCCCAACAAGACGCTCGAGGGCCTGGTGGGCGGGATCACCACCACCACGATCCTCGCGGTGCTGCTGGCGCCGGTGCTGACGCCGCTCACGCTGCCGCACAGCGTGGCGGCAGGGCTCATGATCGGCGCCGGCGGCTTCCTGGGCGACACCACGGTGGGCGCCGTGAAGCGGGACATCGGCGTGAAGGACTCGGGGACGATGATCGCGGGCCACGGCGGCGTGCTGGACCGGGTCAACAGCCTCACCTACACGGCGCCGCTCTTCTTCCACTTCCTGCGGTACTACTACTACTGAGGCCGCGGTGCTGACCCGCCTGCTCCGCTACTTCTTCTTCGGCGTGCTGGTGCGCGCCGTGGTGCTGGTGCTGCTCGGCCTCAACGTGCGCCATCGCGAGCGGCTGCCGCTCAAGGGGCCCGCCATCCTGGCCGCCAACCACAACAGCCACCTCGACACCATGGTGCTGATGAGCCTGCTGCCGCTCGGCCTCCTGGACCGGGTGCGGCCGGTGGCGGCGGCCGACTACTTCCTGCGCAACAGGCTGCTGGCCTGGTTTGCGCTCGGGATCGTGGGCATCCTGCCGATCGCCCGGCGGCGCGAGGGGCAGACGGACGACCCGCTGGTGCCGCTGGCCGAGGCGCTGGACCGGGGCGAGATCCTGCTGTTCTTCCCCGAGGGGACGCGGGGGGAGCCGGAGCGGTTCAAGGAGCTCAAGAGCGGGCTCGCGCGGCTGGCGGAGCGGCGGCCGGAGGTGCCGGTGTTCCCGGTGTTCATGCACGGGCTCGGGAAGGCGCTGCCCAAGGGGACGGCCCTGCTGGTCCCGTTCTTCGTGGACGTCTTCGTGGGGGAGCCGCTCCGCTTCGAGGGCGACCGTGACCGCTACATGGCCGAGTACCGCGAGCGCATCCTGGCGCTGGCGGCCGAGGGCCACTTTCCCGCCTGGGAGTGAGCATGCCCACCCGCCGCGCCACCGCCGCCGACCTCGACCGTCTCGTCCCGCTCTTCGAGGGTTACCGCCAGTTCTATGGAGAGACGCCTGACCCGGCGCTGAGCCGCGCCTTCCTGGCCGATCGGCTGGCGCGGGGCGAGTCGGTGGTGTTCCTCGCGGAGGAGGACGGTACGGCCGTCGGCTTCACGCAGCTCTATCCCCTCTTCTCCTCCACCCGCTGCCGGCGGCTCTGGCTGCTCAACGACCTCTTCGTCTCGCCGGCGGCGCGGCAGCAGGGCACGGGACGGGCGCTGCTCGAGGCGGCGCGGGCGTTTGCCGTGGAGACCGGGGCGGTGGGCCTCGAGCTGATGACGGCGCGCAGCAACACCACGGCGCAGCGGCTGTACGAGTCGCTCGGGTGGCGGCTCGATGAGGTCTACCTGCACTATGAGCTCGGTGTGTAGACTGGGTGGTGGTGTGTCTCGACGCAGAGGCGCAGAGGGCGCGGAGGGGCGCAGAGGAGCTGCAACTGCGGCACCACGGAGACACGGAGGACACGGAGCACACGGAGGGATAGAGCCCGGATTGGCGCGTTGCCAACCCGGGCTCGGCTGTTCTTGGGTGGCGCTCCGCGTGGGGGTGAGGGCATTGCCGGACCCGAAGTCACACCCCCGTCAATTGCAGTTCTCCGTGGCCTCCGTGCCCCCGTGATTCTGCCGTTCCCCCGCGGGACGACCCGATCTCTGCGCCCCTCCGCGTCCTCTGCGCCTCTGCGTTGAGACACACGGCACTCACCAGAGCACGACCACCGCGGTCACCACCAGCGCCCCCGCCCAGAGCAGGTCGAGGTTGACCCACGCCGTACGCAGCAGCCGGAGGCCGAGCTTGTGGTAGACCACCACCGCCAGCAGGCCCGTCACCAGCAGGTAGCCCGCCGTGTGGGTGGCCGTGGCCAGCAGCGCGTCCCGCGCGGGCGTGGGCACCACCGCAGCCTGCGCCAGGTGGTGATGAGCGTGCGAGGTCTCGGCGGCGCTGCCCAACAGCAGCGGCACCACCATCAGCCCCGCGCCGTGAGCCGATGCCATCAGGAAGGACCAGAAGGCGAGTTCGGGTCGGCTCACCCGCATCCCGCCGAAGTGCGGGTGCCGGTTGACGAGCACGCGGTGGAGGGCGAAGCCCAGGAGCAGGGCTGCCACGACCCACCGGAGCACCCCGGGCGGGATCACCGCGCCGAGCGCGGCGGCCACCGCCACGGCCATGGCCACGGCGGCGGCGTGGCCGACGGCGAGCGGGCCGAGCGCGCGCCAGACCGCGGCGCTCCGCCCTTCCTGCAGGCCGAGCGCCACGGCGAAGAGCCATCCCATGCCGGGGTTGAGGCCGTGGACGGCGCCGAGCAGCAGCAGCGCCAGCCACGGCGCCGCGGTCACGGCATGCATCCCGGGCTCACGAATAGCAGAAGGAGTCGCTCGAGGCGTCGCCGCCCTCGAGGCGCACCTGGTGCGGGCGCATGCCCTGCTCCAGCTCCACGAGGAAGCGCGGGTCGAGCGCCATGCCGCCGGCCGGGTCGGCATCGAGCTTGGTC
>JBGAOL010000141.1:0-9421 GCA_044221825.1 Gemmatimonadales bacterium | reverse complement strand
GTGCGGGGGCCGCCTGACCCGGGGCAGGGCGGGCCGACCGCCCCCTCTCCCGTGGGCATGGGGGACGGTGGGCCGTATATTCGGGGAGCCAGCCGCCCGCGACCCTCATCCATGGCCACTGCCCTCCGCCTCGCCCTGCCCGCGGCTGATCTCGATCAGCTGCGCGAGCGCGTGCGCCGCCTGGCGGAGCAGCGGCCGGGGGTATACCGGATGATCGACCCGCTGGGCCGGGTGATGTACGTGGGGAAGGCCAAGCGGGTGCGGGCGCGGGTGCTGTCGTACTTCCGGGCGGAGTTCCCGGACGACAAGGCGGCGCGCATCCTGCACGCGGCGGCGGACATCACGTGGGACTACACGCCGAGCGAGTTTGCGGCGCACCTGCAGGAGCTGCGGCTCATTGCACGGTACCGGCCGCCATTCAACCACCACATGAACCGGGCGCGACGGACGCACTTCGTGAAGGTGAGCGGAGGGCTGGCGCCGCGCGTGTCGGCGGGGGTGGCGACGGGGCGGGAGGACCAGCGGTGGTACGGGCCTTTCGTGTCACCCGCGCGGGTGGAGGCGGCCATCCGCACGCTCAACGATCTGCTGGGCCTCCGCGACTGCGCGCCGGCGATGCCGATCGTGTTCGCGGGGCAGATCGACCTCTTTTCCGCACAGCGTCAGGCAGCGTGCATGCGGCACGAGCTCGGCTACTGCACGGGGCCGTGCGCGGGGCTGGTGACGCAGGATGACTACGCGGCGCGGGTGCAGCAGGCGTTTGCGTTCCTCGAGGGACGGAGCATCCGGCCCATCGACCGCGCGGTGGCGGAGATGCAGCGGGCGGCGGAGGCGGCGGAGTTCGAGCGGGCGGCCAAGTGGCGGACGCGGTTCGAGGACCTGGAGTGGCTGCTCGCGGCCACCAGCCGGGCGCGGTGCGCCATCGAGGGGCTGACGTTTGTGTACCGCGACCCCGGGGACTTCGGCGACGACTGGGCCTACCTGATCCGCCACGGCGTGGTGCGGGCGGCGTATCCGTGGCCGGGGACGCCCATCGAGCGGGAGGCGTTCCGGGCGGTGGTGGCGGAGGAGCTGGCGAGGCCGGACCCGGCGCCGGGGCCGCTGCCGTTCCAGCATCTCGATGAGATCCTGCTGTTGATGGCGTGGTTCCGGAAGCATCCGGAGGCGTTTCGGCGGACGTCGCGGCTGGAGACGTGGGTCTAGACGCTACCCCGGCATGGTAGGGGCCGGCTATAGCCGGCCCTCCTATTCCCCGCACCATTACTTCCTGCCGGCCTTGGTTACGGCCGGGGGGGTGAGGAGGGCCTACTATTCCCCGCACCATGCCGGAGGGAGGCCATGGCCGGTGACGCTGGTCCGCACCCATTACTTCGCGTTGTTGGTGATCCATGGCCGGCCTCTCGGTGGCGCGGGTCCGGGTGGGGGTGAGGAGGGCCGGCCATGGCCGGCCCCTACCATGGCTGGCCCCAACCATGTGGGGGATCAGGTGGAGGCGAAGAGGGAGGTGCGTGGGAGCACCCACTGCGTCGCCGCGGGGAGGCTTTCCACCACGCGGACCTCGGGCCGCCGGGCGAACTCGGTCTGCAGGGCGTGCTTCAGGTGGGCGTGCATGGGGCCGCGGACGATGAACGCCACGTGCGGCGGCATGCCGGCCACGAAGAGGGCCTGGTAGTGGGCGAGGAGCGGGGTGAGGTTCTCGTCGCGCGGGACGTGGAGGGCGCGGAGGTCCACGATGAGGCCGCGGGCGGGGGGCCAGTGGGAATCAGTTGTCAGGCGGCCGAGGGCGTGGGCCAGCTGCAGCGGGGTCTCGCGACCGAGGCGGTGCAGCAGGGTGACGCCGGCCTGGGTCCAGTGTTCGATGATGTCGGTCATGGGCGGAACGGGCGAGGGCGGAGGTGGTCGTAGCGGTTGCCCCAAGCTGCCACCGGGTACCGGGTCCGACCATTGTGCCGCCGAGGTATCTCCTGGTGGTGTCGCCCGGGTGGAAACGTTTTCCATGACCCCGGTGTGCGCTTCCCCGTCCCCGCGAGCGTCGCATTTTCATCGCTGCCGGTGTTCCTTCCATCATGCGCCAGCGTTTCGTCCCCCTCCTTGCCCTGCTCTGCCTGCCCGCGACGCTCCGCGGGCAGGACCTGGCCGCGCGCATCGAGGACCTGGTGCGGACCTACCACGAGCAGGGCCGCTTCAGCGGCGCCGTGCTGGTGGGGTGGAAGGGGCGGGTCATCTATAAGGAAGGGATGGGCTACGCCAACGCCGAGTGGAAGGTGCGGAACGGGCCCGGGGTGCGGGTGCGGATCGGGTCGCTCACCAAGGCGTTCACGGCGATGCTGGTGCTGCAGCTGGTGGACGAGGGCAAGCTCCGCCTCGGCGGCACCATCAGCGAGTACCTGCCCACGTACCCGCTCCCGGCGGGCGACCACGTCACGCTGCACCAGCTGCTGAGCCACACGTCGGGCATTCCCGACTACGTGGAGCTGCCACTCTTCCAGCCGGTGCGGAACCGCCAGCCCACCAACCCCGCGCAATTCCTGGCGACGTTCGATTCGCTGCCCTTCAACTTTGCCCCCGGGCGGCGGTACGCCTACAGCAACTCCGGCTACTTCATCCTGGGCGTGATCCTGGAGCAGGTGACCGGCCGGAAGTGGGCCGACCTGCTCCGCGAGCGGATCCTCGCGCCGCTCGGCATGAAGCAGACGGGCTACGACGACGGCAGCGCCGTGATCGCCGGCCGCGCCGAGGGCTACCTGCAGACGCTGGGCGGCCTCCGGCCCGCCGACTTCCTCGACATGTCGCTCATGTACTCGGCGGCGGGGATGTACTCGACGCTCGACGATCTCTGGCGCTTTGACCGCGCGCTCAGCGAGCGGAAGCTGCTGAGCGACTCGGCCTACGCGCTCATGGAGGGGCTGCAGGCGCGGACCGCCACGGGGTGGTACGGCTACGGCTGGGCGGTGGACCGCGTCTTCGTGGGCGCGGGGCGCGACAGCCTGACGAGCGTGAGCCACGTGGGCGGCGTGCCCGGCTTCACCACCGCCAACTTCCGCCTCCCCGAGGACGACGGGGTGATCCTCTGGTACGACAACACGGGGCAGGTGCCGCCGCTGTCGCAGGAGATCGTCAAGCTGCTGTACGGCGTGCCCGTGGTGCCGCCGCGGCCGAGCATCGCGCGGGCGCTGCTGCCGGTGGTGAAGGAGGCGGGGGTGGAGACTGCCATCCGGCAGTACCGCGACGTGCGCGCGCGGCGCCCCGACGCCTACGACTTCGCCGAGCGCGAGCTCAACCAGCTCGGCTATGCCCTGCTCCGGGGCGGCGCGGTGCGGGACGCCGTGGCCATCTTCACGCTCAACACCGAGATGTACCCCGGCGGCTCCAACACCTACGACAGCCTCGGTGAGGCGCTCCTTGCGGCCGGCGACACGGCCGGCGCCGTGGCCAACTACCGCCGCTCGCTGGCGATGAACGCCGGGAACACCAATGCCACACGGGTGCTGGCGCGGCTGGGGCAGCGCTAGCGCGCTCCTCCTCCTGCTCGCCGCGCCCCTGATGGCGCAACAGGGGCCGGCGCGCGCGGAGGTGGAGCGGCTGGCGGCCGCCGTGGCGGCCGCGGACGCACCGCGCCCGCTCGAGCAGGAGCTGCGGCGGCTCCGGGCGCGGGAAGAACGGGAACCGGATGCGGAGGCACTCCGCCGGCTCCACCTGGGCCTGCTCCGCCTCCGCCTCAACCAGCTCGGCGACTACCGCGGCGCCCCCAACGGCGACATGGAACGCGCCACCGAGCTGGCCCCCGACTGGGCCTGGGCCTGGTACCTCCGCGGCCGCGCCAAGCGGAGCGAGGGCGACTGGCTGGCGGCCGACAAGCTCAACCTCGGCACGCGCGTGGGCTTCGGCGCGTACGAGGCGGCGGTGGCGCACTTCGAGCGGGCGCTCCGCGTGGAGCCCGCGTTCGAGCCCGCGCTCCGCGAGCTGGCCGAGACGGTGGTGCTGCTCCGCGACACGGCGCGGGCGCGGCAGGTGCTCCTCCCCGCGCTGGCGCGCGCCGGCCTTTCCCACGACACGCTGCTGCTCTACACGCAGGCCCACGCGGAACGGAGCGTGGGGGACTCGCTGCGCGCGCTGGCGGCGGCGCACCGGCTGGTGGAGCTGGCGGGGCCCTCGGCGCGGACGCTGCGGGAGCTGGCGTGGAGCGGGTTCGTGGCGGGGGATCCCGCGGCGGCCACCGCGTACTTTGCCGGCGCCGCGCTCGACGACTCGGCCGGGGTGGCGGGATATCGGGAAGACCTGGCGTTCATCGCGGACAGCGTGGAGCTGGCGGCGTTCGATGGGCGCACGGGAGAGGCGCGGGCCGCGTGGCTCCGGGGGTTCTGGCGGGACCGGGACCGGGCGTCGCTCCGGGCGGAGGGGACGCGGCTCGGGGAGCATTACCGGCGGATCACGGAGGCGGAGCGGCGCTTCGGGCTCGAGGTGAACCGGCGGTACCACCACGCGTGGGACAGCTACCGGAGCGGCTCCACGCGCTTCGATGACCGCGGCATCGTGTACATCCGCCATGGCCCGCCGGACGACTCGGTGTCCACGGTGAGCTTCGGGCTGCCGCCCAACCTGACGTGGCGCTACCGCCTGGCGGACGGGGACATGCTGCTCCACTTTGCCGCCAACATGGGCACCATCGAGTACGGCGCCGGCGGCGACCTGCACGACTACCGCCTGGTGCCGAGCCTCTGGGCGGTGATCCGGCCCGGCGGGACGGCGGGGCAGACCGCCCTGGAGGCCATGCTCGAGAGCCGCTGCGCGTTGTGGGAGCCGTACTGCAAGTTCAACGGGTGGGGGCCATTCGGGCAGCGGCAGATCTTCCGGGACGAGGAGCAGCTGGTGGCGGGAAGCACGTGGGCGGCCACCGCCACCGATGGCGCGGAGCTCCGCTTCCCGCGGCTGCTGGCGGGCGGCGCCGCGCTCTTTGCGGTGGGGAGCGCGGGTGGGCGGCCCATGGTCCACGCGGTGTGGCAGGTGTTCATGACGCGGCCCGCCGGCGCCGACAGCACGAGCGGGCTCCGCACGCGGGCCACGGTGCGGTTTGCGCTCTTCGACAGCACGGGAGCGTCGGCGGGGTTCGTGGACACCACGGTGGTGCTGGCCACCACCAGCCGCGCGGACACGGTGGTGGTGCCGGGGCGGGTGGCGGTGCCGGTGCCGCCGGGGCGCTATCGCTACCGGCTGGCCATCAGCACCGACGACTCGACGGGCCGGGTGTACCCGCTCGACTCCGTGCCGGTGCGCCCCACCGACGGCCGCACCCTGGTGGTGAGCGACCTGGTGCTCGGCCGCCGCGACGTGAGCGTGGCGTGGAGCCCGGCGCCCGGGGACACGGCGTACTTCACGCCGGGCGCACGCTGGCGCGCGAGCGACACGCTGGAGCTCTACCACGAGATCTACGGCCTGGCCGAGGGGGAACGCTACCGCGCGAAGCTGACGGTGCGGCGCGGGCGGCGCGCCCTGCTCACCCTCGGCTGGGAGGGTGACGGGGCGGCGGGCGTGACGCGGGTGGCGCGCGAGCTCGACTTCTCGCGCCTCAAGGCGGGCGACTACGTGATGGAGCTCGAGGTGACGAGCCGCGGGCGGAAGGCCGTCGCGACGCGGCGGCTGGGGATCAGGGAGTGAGGCTGACGGGAACCCACCACTCGGGGCGGCGTTCGAGCTCGGTGGGGTGGCGGAGGTCGTTGCGCGCGGGCCAGGTGGACCAGCCGTGCGGGGCGTCGTTGTAGGTGCGGAAGGCCAGCGCGGGCGTGGCGCCGGGCCGCGCCTCACGGAAGAAGGCGGCGTCGAGGCGGAGCTCGAGGGACCAGCCGGCCGAGTCGCTCGCGGAACGCACCTCCCAGCCGCCGCCCTCGCGGTCCTGCCCGAGGCGCCAGTCGGGATCGTCGCGCGGGGCGCGCCACTTGCCCTGCTCGCCGCGGAAGACGACGCTGCTGTCGAGGGTGCGGCGGAGGTACCACTGGAAGTCGTCGTGGCCCGGCGCGGTGCCGCGATCGCCCCAGACGTCGAGGCTCACCACGACGTCATCACCCCAGTAATAGCTGGAATCGGCGAAGCGCACCGCGATGATCACGGTGTCGCGGCTCGAGACCACCCAGCCCTCGCCGCTGCCGAGCGTGAACATCGGCGCGCCGTACTCGGCCTCCGACACCAGGCCGTCGAAGACGGGCGCGGTGGGGAGGGGGCGGATGCGGAGGGTGTCGCCCATCGCGAGCGTCGCGGTGAGGGTGAGGAGGGTCAGCATGCGGAGTTCATCGACAGCATCCAGCCTCACGTGTAGTTGAGAATCTCACGCCAGCTCCCAGCCCACCACGTACGATCCCCTCTCCCCCACGTCTGTAGCGGCCGGATATATCCGGCCGGTACGGACGATGGGCGGACGGGATCGGGCGTGGTGGGCTCGAGGCTTGGCGGCGAGAGCGGTGGAACGGGTGGAACGTGGCGTGGGTTGCAGGACGAAACCCGCCTGCGCCACGGGCCGTAGGCCCCGCACTCTCCTCAAAGGATATCGCGTGTCGCTTCGTTCACTAGTGCTGGTGGCCGTGCTGGGTGCGGTGCCGGTGGCGGTCCAGGCGCAGGCCCCGGCGGCGCCGGATGATGCCGCGTTGCTGGCGCTCGGCAAGCAGCTGACCACCTGGTTCTTCGAGGGGCAGGCCGACAGCCTGTATGCGCACCTCAGCGCGGGGGCGAAGGCGAACGCCGGCGGGGTGGAGGGGATCCGGCAGCACATGAGCGACTTCGCGTCGCGGGCGGGCACCGAGATCGGGGTGCTGGTGGAGAAGATGACGCGACGGAACGGCAAGCCGCAGTTCTGGCACGAGGGGACCTTCACCAACTTCCCCGACGCCCTCGTGATCCGCTGGGTGTTCAACGAGCAGGGCGAGGTGGACGGCGTGGGCATGGGCCCCAAGGGGGGCACGCCGGAGCCGGACGCCGGGAGCTGACGGGCGTCACTCCCCCTCGGTGAGCGGCACCAGCCGCGCGCGCGGGGGGAGCCCCGACTCGAGCTCCATGATCCCGACGGACGGCAGCAGGTCGAAGCGCCGCCGTCCCGCACCGCCCGGGTTCATCACCGTGACCGTCAGGTCCACGGTGGTGAGCAGCGGGCGGTGCGTGTGTCCGTAGATGAGCACGTCGGCGTGGGGGTACGCCTCGTGGAGCTTCTCGGGAGTGGGCGAGCCGAACTGGTCGCCGTGGGTGAGGACGAAGTCGAGGCCCTCGAGGCGGAGCTCCACCACCTGGGGGAGGCGGGCGCGGAGGTCCCAGTCGTCGGTGTTGCCGTACACCGCGGTGACGGGGGCGATGGCCTCGAGCTCGGTGAGGAGGTCCGCGGGGCCGATGTCGCCGGCGTGGAGGATGTGGTCCACTTCCTTGAAGACCTCGAACACCTCAGGGCGCAGGAGCCCGTGGGTGTCGGCGATGATGCCGAGGCGCATGGATCAGCCCTGCCACCGCGGGGCGATGGTGATGTCCACGTCGAGCTGGTCGAGGATGCGCTGCACCACGAAGTCCACCAGCTCGCCGATTTCCTTCGGCGCGTGGTAGAAGCCGGGGGCGGCGGGGAGCACCACGGCGCCGGCCTCGGTGAGGGTGGTGAGGTTCCGGAGGTGGATCAGGGAGAAGGGCGTCTCGCGCGGGACGACGATGAGCTTCCGGCGTTCCTTGAGCGCCACGTCGGCGGCGCGCTCCACGAGGGAGCGGCTGGTGCCGGCGGCGATGGCGGCCACGGTGCCCATGGAGCAGGGGCAGATGACCATGCCCTTGCTCTTCGCGGAGCCACTGGCCGGCTTGGCGCCGCGGTCGGTGTCGCTGTAGACGGTGACGCTGGACCAGTCGCCGCCGGTCCTGGCCTGGAGCTCGTCCTGCGTGGCGATCCCCGCCTCGGTGCTGAGCAGGCGCCAGCCGTGGCTCGAGATGATGAGCCAGGTGGGCACCTGGTTGGTGGCCAGCACCTCGAGCAGCCGCACCGCGTACGGCGCGCCCGAGGCGCCGGTGATGGCCAGGACAACCGGATGCACGCTCAGCGGCCCCGCTGGTTGCCGGTGGGCAGCTTGGGCGGATGCCGCTCGGGCTGCGGCGGCGGCGGCGCCTTGGTGGGCTGGGTCAGGTCCTTCTGCTTGCCGACCTGGGGCTTGCCCTTCTGCGGGATGAAACCGGACTTCTGCTTCTTGGACATTCGGGCCTCCGTGTTGGGTCCATCTTGTTCATCGTAGCGGCGGAGCTGGGTTCCGCCGACTCGATCCGATCATCGTGCTCGATCCTGGAGATCCAGTCGGCGGAGCGTAGCTCCGCCGCTACGGGTCGCGTCAGGCGAGGAGCCGGTCGACGAGCGCGAAGCCGAAGACGGTCAGGCTCATGACGCCGTTCATGGTGAAGAACGCCGCGTCGAGGCGCGAGAGGTCGCCGGGTTTCACGAGCTGGTGCTCGTAGAACAGGATGCAGGCGGCGGCCACGACGCCGCCGAAGTACCACTCGCCGAAGCCGGCGCCCCAGCCGAAGAGGAGCAGCGCCGGGATGGTGATGCCGTGCAGGATCTTGGCGAGGAAGATGCTGTTCCGCACGCCCAGCTTCACCACGGCGCTCCGGAGCCCTTCCCGGGCGTCGAAGTCGCGGTCGGGGAGGGCGTAGAAGATGTCGAACCCCGCCACCCAGGTGGCCACGCCGACCGTGATGGCGATGAGCACCCACCAGGGATCGCTCCAGCTGCCCGTCACCGCCATGTACCCGCCCACCGGCGCGATGGCCAGCGACATGCCGAGCCACAGGTGCGGCCACCAGGTGAAGCGCTTGGCGAGGCTGTAGAGCATGATCCAGCCCAGCGCCACCGGCGACAGGTAGAAGCAGATGGGGTTCAGGAAGTACGAGCTGGTGATGAAGATGCACGCCGCCGCGCCCACCGCCAGCCAGGCCTGGGTGAGGGAGAGCTTCCCCTGCGGCAGCTCCCGCCCCTGGGTCCGCGGGTTCCGGGCGTCGAAGTGGCGGTCCACGATCCGGTTGAAGCCCATGGCGCCGAAGCGCGCCGCGCTGAAGGCCACCACCACGAGCGCCACCACCCGCCAGTGCACCCCCGCCTCGATGGAGCCCTCGAGCACGCCGAGCAGCGCGAAGGGGAGCGCGAAGAGGGTGTGCGGCAGCTTCACGAAGCTCGCGTAGCGCGCAAGCATCGAGTCGCCGGCGTAGGTCTGGCCCTCGCGGGTGGCGGCCACGCTCATCCCAGCGTGATGCCGAGCTTCGGCCACAGCGCGTCCACGCGCGCCCGGGTGGCGTCGTCCATGGTGATGAGCTCCGGCCACTCGCGGGTGAAGCCCTCGTCCTTCCACTTCCGGGTGCCGTCGATCCCCATCTTGGTGCCAAAGGAGAAGTACTGGCTGGCGTGATCCAGCACGTCCAC
>JBGAOL010000140.1:0-9458 GCA_044221825.1 Gemmatimonadales bacterium | reverse complement strand
ACGTCCTCTCGAACCTCACCTCCTCGAGGGACGCCTGCGAGCGCCTGCTCCAGATGGCGCTCGACGGCGGCGGCAGCGACAACATCACCATCATCATCGGGCGGACCGTGCGGAAGGGCTGACCCGACCCCACCGATGTCGAGGTGCAGCTGCACGTGCAAAGCGGGGCGCGTCCCGGGACGCGCCCCGCGTTGCTGCGGTGAACCGGCGGCCGGCCTTCACGCCTCGCCGAGCCGCAGCCGCTTCACGCCGAGGTAGATCGGGTAGCTGAGTGCCAGCAGCACGAGGGCCTTCACGCTGTTGGCCTTGTCGCCGATCACGGCGCCCACCAGGAACGCGATCGACGCCACCAGCACGAGTCCCGGCGTGAACGGATAGCCCGGCACCTTGAACGGCCGCGGCGTGTCCGGCTCCGTCCGCCGGAGCGCGAACACCGAGAGGAACGACAGCGCGTAGTTGGCCACGAAGAAGAACGCCACGATCGCCAGCACCGTGTTGTAGCTGTCGGTGAGGATGAAGGCGAGCCCGATCCCGATGCTCGCCCAGTGCGCACCCACCGGGGTGCCGCCCGCGTTGACGCTGCGCAGCGCGCGCGGCAGGAGCCCGTCCTCCGCCATGGCGAACGCCGGCCGCGAGGCCATCAGCATGATGGCGTTGAGCCCGCCGAGCACCGACACCAGGATGAGGCTGCGCACCAGCGTGTCGCTCTGGGCGCCGAAGATGGCGCGGCCCACGGTCGAGGCCACGAACGGGTCGCCCGCCATCCGCGCCACGCCGAGGACCCGCACGAAGGTCACGTTGATGAGGAGGTAGATCGCCAGCACCAGCAGCACGCCGGTGGCCATGGAGCGCGGGATGTCGCGGCCGGGGTTCTTGATCTCGCCGCCGAAGTAGAGCGGGCCGGTCCAGCCGTCGTAGGTGTAGATGACGGCCTGCAGCGCCACGATGACGGCGCTGAACAGCGCGGCTCCCTGCAGCTTGGCCACCACGGGGGCCGGGGGCAATTCGGGCACCGCGAGCAGCAGGCCCGCCGCGATGAGCCCGGTGAAGAGCAACGCCTTGAGCGCGCTCAGCACCTGCTGGGCCGTGTCGCTCGTCTTCATGCTGCGCCAGTTGAGGAGCCCCACCAGGACCATCACCCCGCACCCGATGGCCACCCGGTACGGCTCGAGCGCCGGCACGAATGGCACCAGGTACTCGGCGAACACCATCGACACGAACGAGCCGCTCGCCGCCGTGGAGATCCAGTCGCTCCAGCCCACCACGAAGCCGGGATAGGGGCCGAGCCCGCGCCGCACGAAGACGTACTGCCCGCCGGAGCTGGCCACCATGGCCCCGGGCTCCGCCATGGTGATGGCGCCGAGCAGCGCGTAGAGGCCGCCCGCCACCCACACGCCGAGGAACAGCCCGGTGTCCGGCAGGCTCTTCGCCACGTCGCCCGGGGTCCGGAGGATGCCCACCACGATGGTATTGCCGAGCAGCACGGCGAGGCCGAAGGCCATGCCGAGCATCTGGAGCAGCTTCCCGGGCATAGGGACTCTGGAAGGAGAGTGTCCGGCAGGCTCTTCGCCACGTCGCCCGGGGTCCGGAGGATGCCCACCACGATGGTATTGCCGAGCAGCACGGCGAGGCCGAAGGCCATGCCGAGCATCTGGAGCAGCTTCCCGGGCATAGGGACTCTGGAAGGAGAAAGGCCCCCGGCGGGATGCCGGGGGCCGGGGCACTGCGCTACAGGGTCCAGCCGCGCCGGTAGGTGGGCAGGAGCCACTCCTCCGGCACCTTCATGTTGCTCGGCGTCACCGTGGCGGCGTCGATGTCGAGCGGCCGGCCGGCGCGGACCGCCAGGCAGCCCAGCAGCACCATCCGCGTGAGCGGTCCGGCGTGCCCGTCGAAGGTGCTCTTGGGCTGGGTGCCCGCACGGATGGCGGCGAGCCACTCCTTGTACACGCCCGGCGAGCGCTCGTACTTGACCGGCAGCGGGTTGGCCTTGAGCTCGGCGTCCTTGGCCGGGTCGAGGTGGCGCGGGTTGTCGCCGTACATGCCGGCCAGGATCGCGCCCTTGTCGCCCACCCACATCTGGCCGCCGATCTCCTCGGGCGGCCAGCTCATGTTGTCAGGCAGCCCGTCGGGGCGGGGCGGCCAGAGGCCGCCGTCGCGCCAGTAGACGGTGATGGGGCCGCGGCCGCCCCTGGCGGGGAAGTCGTACGTCACGCGCGAGGTCTTGGGCGCGGTCTCGGCGTAGAGCTTGGAGGTCTCCGGCGTCACCCGCGTGGGCAGGCCGAGGTCGAACGCCCAGAACGCCGCGTCCATGCCGTGGCAGGCCATGTCGCCGAGCGCACCGGTGCCGAAGTCCCACCAGCCGCGCCAGTTGAACGGCGCATACGCCGGGTTGTACGGCCGCTCCGGCGCGGGGCCGAGCCAGAGGTTCCAGTCCATCGTGGGCGGCACGTTGTGCGCCTGCGTCGGCCGGTCGAGGCCCTGCGGCCAGATGGGGCGGTTGGTCCAGTAGTGCACCTCGCGCACCGTGCCGATGACACCGGCCTCCACCCACTCGCGCATGATGCGCATGCCGTCGCCGGTGTGGCCCTGGTTGCCCATCTGGGTCGCCTGCTTGGGGCGGCGCGCGGCCTCGGCCATCAGTGCCTTCACCTCGCCGAGGGTGCGGGCCAGCGGCTTCTGGCAGTAGACGTGCTTGCCCGCCTTGAGCGCCAGCATCGCGGCGGGCGCGTGGCTGTGATCCGGCGTGGAGACGGTCACCGCGTCGATGTTCTTCGCTTCCTTCTCGAGCATCTCGCGGTAGTCGCGGTAGCGGCGCGCCTTGGGGTAGCTCTTGAAGGCGTCCTCGGCGGCCTGCCAGTCCACGTCGGCAAAGGCCACCAGGTTCTCGCCCTCGACCCCGCGCACGTCGTTCCGCCCCATCCCGCCGACGCCGATGCAGGCGATGTTGATCGTGTCACTCGGCGCCCGGTACCCGCGCCCGAGCACGTGCCGCGGCACGATGTGAAAGGCGCCGAGCGCCCCCGCCGTCCCCGCCACGAACTCCCGCCGGCTCACGTCCCGCTTTGGCATGATCCAGTCCCTGAGAATTGGGTGTGAATTCTGGGCTCGGCGCACTGGTTCACCGCAGAGGCGCGGAGGCGCGGAGGGCCGCAGAGGAACTGCTCTTGGATGGTGGGCTCACCTTGCGGTGAGCCCATGGTGTTTTTGTGGGTGTCCGTTCGGGTTTGGCACCATTCCCCATCCGTGCTGCCAAGCCACCCTCAATACACTGCACTCCCCTAGAGGTGGGCTCCCCTCTCCGGGCGCAGGTCCTCTGCGGCCCTCCGCGCCTCCGCGTCTCCGCGGTGAGCCACGCCCGCCGAGGCTGGCCCTACGCCGCCTTGGCCGCCGACTCGCGCGGCCGGAAGAGCACCGCGAAGATGAGGAAGATGACCGCCGCCATCACCGCCGGGTGCAGCCAGATGGCGTGCCAGTCGTGCCCGCCGTCCCGCACAAAGCGCTGCACCACGAGCCCGGAGAGCGCGCTGCCAATGAGGTAGCCCACGCCCTGCGTGATGAACGTGAGGAAGCCCTGCGCCGCCGCGCGGATCTTGAGGCCCGCCTGCTTGTCCACGTAGATCTGCCCGGTGACGAAGAAGAAGTCGTAGCAGACGCCGTGGAGCAGGATGCCGGCGTAGAGCATCCATGCGCCCGGCCCCACGTCGCCGTAGGCGAAGAGCACGTAGCGGAGCGCCCACGCCAGCATGCCCACCAGCAGCACGATCCGCGTCCCGAAGCGCACCAGCAGCACCGGCAGCGCCAGCATGAACACGATCTCCGACACCTGCCCCAGCGCCATCTTGCTCGTGGGCGCCACCATCCCCGCCTCGGTGAGGAAGAGGTTGGTGAAGGCGTAGTAGAACTGCAGCGGGATGCAGAGCAGGAACGACCCCACCACGAACGTGGCGAACGACCGGTCCTTCATGAGCGCCAGCGCGTCGAGGCCCAGCACGTCGCGGATGCCGAGCGGCTTGCCCGCCGCGTGCGGCGGCGTGTCGGGCAGCAGCAGCGAGAAGATCCCGAAGAGGAACCCGGCGCCCGCCGCGATGCGCATCGGCACCGCCGTGGCCTCGAGACCCAACTGCCCCACCACCACGCCCGCCACGATCCACCCGATGGTCCCGAGCACCCGCACCACCGGGAACTCGCTCGCCGGGTCCTTCATGTTGTCGAAGGCCAGGCTGTTGGTGAGCGCCAGCGTCGGCGCGTAGCAGAGCGAGTAGCCGATCAGCACCGGGTAGAACGTGGCGAAGGTCGGCTCGTTGCTGGCCCAGTAGAGCAGCACCGCCCCCGCCGTGTGCAGGATCGCCAGGATCTTCTGCGTGGCGAAGAACCGGTCCGCGATCATCCCCACGAAGAACGGCGCCACGATGGCGCCGATGGCCATGGCCCCGTACGCCGCGCCGATCTGGGGCCCGTCGAACCCGAGCGTGGTCCCGAGGTAGGTGCCGAGCGGCACGAACCACGCCCCCCAGATGAAGTACTGGAGGAACATCATGGCCGAGAGCTTGAAGCGGAGCATGGGCGGGGGACCCGGGGTCAGTTGAGGGGACGAAGCTTGATGCTGCGGTAGGCCACCCAGTCACCGTGGTTCTGCAGCACGATGTGCCCGCGCTTGGCGCGCCCGTACGTGGGCCACTGGGAGAACTTGCTGGCCTTCACCTTGGCCTCCCAGTCGGCGCTCTGCAGCTCGTACTCCACCACCTTCACGCCGTTGAGCCAGTGCTCCACGTGCGGCCAGCGGAGCACGATCCGCACCTGGTTCCACTCGCCCGCCGGCTTCACGATGCCGGCCGGCGCCGCGTACAGCCCGTAGTCGGAGCCCGCCGAGGTGAGGCGGTTGCCGCCGTCCTGGTGCCGGGCATCGTCCAGCACCTGCATCTCGGGGCCGCTGAAGTAGGTCTCCTCGTTGTCCTCGGTGACCAGGTACATGATCCCGCTGTTCCCGCCCGGGGCGAGCTTCCACTCGAGCGCCAGCTCGAAGTTGCCGTATTCCTGCTCGGTGATCAGGTCCGGCCCCTCCGCCGCCCGCACGATGGTTCCGCCCTCCGCCCGCCACGCGCGGGCCACGCCCGTGGGCTCGCGGAACCCGCGCCAGCCGGCAAGCGTGCTCCCATCGAAGAGGAGGGTCCAGCCGCCCTGCTGTTCCGCGCGGGAGAGGGTGTTGAGGGAAGCGGCCGGCGACACCGGCGCGGGCGACGAGGAACAGGCGCTCACGGCCACGAGCAGGGCCAGGAAGGCCCCTCGGCCGCGGGTGGTGCAGGACATGACGGACTCACTGGCAGGAGGAAGGAGTCCCAAGGATACGTTTCCGACTCGGGCGGCGGAAGATGCGTCGCTGGACGCTCGCGCGGCCGCGGGGTAGCTTGGCCACATGCACCACAATCCGCCTGCCTCCCGGCATCGCGCCGCCCTCTCCCGGCGGCAGTTCCTGGCGGCCACCGCCGCCGCCACCCTGCCCCTCGCCTTCCCGCGCATGCCCTCGCGCACCGTCGGCCCGACCCCCCTCGGCGTCCAGCTCTACGCCGTCCGCGACGCCTACAAGGCCGACCCGGCCGGCACCCTCACCGCGCTGGCGCAGATGGGCTACCGCGAGGTCGAGTTCTACGACGGCATCTACGACGCCGACATGGGCGCGAAACGCGCCCTCCTCGACCAGCTCGGCCTCACCTCGCCGAGCGGCCACATGGGCATCGCGCGCCTCGAGCGCGATCCCGGCCGCGCCATCCACGTCGCCAGGCAGCTCGGCCATCGCTACGCCATCGTCCCGTCACTCGACGTGAAGGCCACGCCCGAGGCCTACACCGACCTGGCGGCACGCCTCAAGCGGCTGGCCCCCGGCTTTGCGCGCGCCGGCATCAAGCTCGGCTACCACAACCACGACTACGACCTCCGTCCCCTCGAGGACGGCCGCACCGGCCTCCAGATCCTCCTCGAGGCGCTCCCGGCGGACGTCTTCGCCATGGAGCTGGACCTCTTCTGGGCCAAGGCCGGCGGCGGCGGTGACATCACCCGGTTCTTCCGCCAGTATCCCGACCACTTCCGCCTGGTGCACATCAAGGACATGGGCACCGACGGCAAGCAGGTCAACGTGGGCGCCGGCGTCCTCGACTGGCCCGCGCTCCTCGCGGCCGCGCGCGCCGGTGGCGTCGAGCACTGGTACGCCGAGATCGACGACACCACCGACCAGCTCGGCTTCGCCCGCGCCAGCTACCAGTACCTGAACTCCATCAGCTGGTAGCGGGCCGGCGCGCATGGCCCGCTTCTCCCCCGTCCGCTTCCCGCCCGGCTTCTTCGACCTCCCGGCCGACGCCGGCGAGTCGCTGCCGCTCGACGTCATCGCCGCGTGGACCCGGAGCCCCCAGACCCAGGCCGCCGCGCACGACCTGCTCGGCCCCTTCACCCTCCGCGGCACCATCGTGGCCAGCGATACCGCCGGTCTCACACGGCTGTCGCAGGAGCGCTCGCTCATCGAGATCCTGGCCATGGTGAGCCGTCCCAAGGAGCTGGTGCACGCCTACGGCAAGGCGCTGGGCGGCCAGCCCATCGGCACCTGGGCGGCGGACAACACGCTCATGTTCTATCCCGACGGCGTGTCCCCCGACCACCTGGTGAGCGCCCTCCTCACCCTGCAGGACCGCATCGCCGCCGAGTGCGAGGTGGGGATCGGGCTCGCGGTGCACTGCGGCACCTTCTACGAGCTGGGCCGCGGCATCCACGGCCCCGACGCCGACCGGGTGGAGCTGCTGGCCGAGGACTACACCGAAGCGGGCGAGCTGGTGGTCACCGACCGCTTTGCGGCCGGGATGGGCCAGTCGGCTTCATTCGAGAAAGTGCAGCGCGCCGACCTGGCCTTCCGCTTCGGCACCGTCTACCGCGTCACCGGCGGCCCGCGCGCCGGGGGCATCGCCGCGAGCGACTTCCGCTACCCGCTCCCCTTCACCGACGAGTTCTACACCGGCCTGGCCCAGTTCCAGCGCACCCGCCGCACCTCGGTGGTGCCGCGCCCGGCCTACAAGGAAGTGGCCATGGTGGTGGTGGAGCGCGAGCAGGAGGAGCGCGACATCCCCGAGGTGGCCGCCCTCAACGACCTGGCCCTCGCCGCTGCCGTGAAGCGGCTGGGCACCGCGCTCCTCGAGGAGCTGCCCGGCACCGAGATCAAGACCACGGGCCGCACCAGCCTCTACGCCTTCGACCAGGCCCGCCACGCGCTCGACTTCGCCCGGAAGCTCCGCGCCACCTTCGCCGAGCAGGCGGTGCCGCTGGCCATCGGCATCGACACCGGGCGCGTGCTCCTCTTCGAGCTCGGCCCCGGCGCGCGCGACGTCGCGGGCTCGCCCGTGAACGTGGCCTCCAAGCTGGCGCAGGACCTCGGCAGCCTCGGCACCATCCAGCTCACGGCCGAGGCCGCCCGTCAGGCGGGGCTGCCGGCCGTCGCCGCCACGCATGCCGTCACGGTTTCGGGGGTCACCCTCGAGGTGGTCTCCGTCTGAGCGGCCCCGCCGTGCCAGACGGCGGTTGGTGAATCCCGGTCCTCTTCCCCCTCGTATCGGAGCTTCCTCCCAACCCACCAGGTTCCCATGCCGCGTCCGGTCCACTTCGAGATCCACGCCTCCGAGCCCGAGCGCGCCATGCGCTTCTACACCGACCTCCTCGGCTGGAGCTTCACCCGCTGGGAGGGGCCGATGGAGTACTGGTTGATCAAGACCGGCAGCGAGGGCCCCGGCATCGACGGAGGGCTCACGAAGCGGATGGGCGGCCCGCCGGCGGATGGAGCCGCGGTCAACGCCTGGGTCTGCACCGTCGACGTGCCCTCCGTCGACGAGACGCTGGGCCGCCTGACCCAGCTCGGCGGCACCGTGGCGCTGCCCAAGATGCCCATCCCCGGGATCGGCTGGCTGGCCTACGGGAAGGACCCGGAGGGCAATCTCTGGGGCTTCATGCAGATGGACCCGACGGTGGCCTGACGCGGGAACCCGGGCCGGGCGAGATTGCTACACAGGGGGCCGGGACCACCTCCCGGCCCCTGACCGTCTCCACCCGCAAGGATTGTTCATGACCATCGTCGCCGTCACCGGCGCCACCGGCAACGTCGGCCGTCCCCTCGCCCTGGAATTGCGCCGCCGCGGCATCGCCGTGCGCGCCCTTGGCCGCTCCGCCGAGCGCCTGCGCCCGCTCGCGGACGCCGGCGCCGATCCCCTGGTAGGGGACCTCGCCGACCCGCGCTTCCTCGCCCAGGCCTTCCGGGGCGCGGATGCCGTCTTCGCCATGATCCCGCCGGAGTACGACCACCCCGACCCCACCTCGCGCGCGCGGGGGATCGTGGAGGCCATCGCCGCCGGCACGCAGGTCGCGCGGGTGCGACACGCGGTGTCGCTCTCGAGCGTGGGTGCGGACCTGCCGGCCGGGAACGGCCCGATTGCGTGGCTCCACCATCTGGAGCGGCGCCTGGACCAGGTGCCGGGGCTCCACACCACCCACCTGCGGCCGGGCTACTTCTTCGAGAATCACCTGGGCAGCATCGGCGTCATCAAGGCCTTCGGGAAGCTGGCCGGCGGCTTCCAGCCCGGCGTGCCCCTGCCCATGACGGCCACGGCCGACATCGCCGCCACCGCCGCGGTCCGGCTGGGCGACCTCAGCTGGGGCGGCCAGCAGGTGCAGGAGCTTCAGGGGCCGCGGGACTACACCTTCCCCCAGGTGGCCGGCATCCTCGGGGCGGCCATCGGGCGTCCCACGCTCGGCTACGAGGCCCTGGGCCTCGACGCGGTGGCGGCGGCTCTGCAGGGGGCGGGGGTCAGCCCCGGGATGGCGGGCCTGTTTGCGGAGATGATCGACGGCTTCAACACCGGCCGCCTCGCGATGCGGACCCCCCGGAGCCCCGCCACCTCCAATCCGACCTCGCTGGAGCAGTTTGCCGCCACGGTCTTCGCCCCGGCGTTCGGTGCCTGACAGCGCGCCCCCGGCGGGCGGGGGGCCCGGGGCCGGCGGGGGGGCCCACAACGGGCGCCGGGGGCCGTGCGTAAGGCGTCATGGTCCGTCCTACGGGGCGGAAGGGGCGCCAGGAAGGGCCCGGGCGGTCCCGTCCTACGGCGCCTGACAACCGGTCGCCCTTGTGTCTCCGGCGCCGCCCCGTCACCTTGCAGCCCAGCCCCGGGCCTCCCCGAGCGCCCGCCGGATTCACTGTTCCACGCCCCCCGGGCCCCGGCGGGAGGCCGGTCAGGCCCCCGCCTGGCCGCCCGACTCGTCCCTTCCGGCCGGGAAGGTGTGATCTTGACTGCCCGTCAGGTTCATTCTCCCCGCCCGGCAGGCGCACTCAGGAGATTCGCAATGCCGAAGACCAGCACCACGGCCAGCAAGGCGACGAAGAAGGTCGCGCTGCCGGCGCCGCGCGCGCGCCGCAAGAACCGGAATCTTCCGCC
>JBGAOL010000139.1:0-10050 GCA_044221825.1 Gemmatimonadales bacterium | reverse complement strand
GGCGTCGAGGTCGTCGATGTGGCCGAGCATCTCGTCGAGCAGGTCCTCGAGCACCACGGCGGCGCCGACGTGGCCGGCCTGGCCCGCCTTGCGCTCCCCGAGCAGGTCCTCGAAGCGGTCGATCTCCTGGCGCATCGAGGCGAAGAACCCCTCGGCCAGGCCGTAGCGGAGGAAGGCGTCCTGGTGGGCCTCCCCGGCGGTGACCATGGCGCGCAGGTCCGCGATGAGCTTGAGGTCGGCGGTGCGCTCCTTGGGGAGGCGGAAGCGGAGGTCGAAGCCCGGCTCCTTGCGGCTGACGGCCTCGGCGACGCGGATCACCTTGCGGAACTTGGTGCGGATCCAGTCGCGGAAGTGATCGATGGACTTGGTGGAGATGTGCTCCGTGCCCATCCCGGCGAGCCACTCGCCGTACTTGGCCTTGGCGCCGTCGAGCGCGGCGGTGGCGCCGGCGAGCGCCTCGTTGTAGAGCGCGTTGTCGTGCGGCTTGGCGCGACAGAACTCGGTGGCGCTCTCCCCCATGGCCAGCTTGCCACGCACTGCGGTCTTCATGGTGCCCCCTGATGGAAAAGGTGTCGTCCCTGCCCTGCGGCGCCCGGATGGGAAGCGCGGCCGGGGACCGTCCGATGCGGCCTGCATCGCGGCCGGAAACCAGTCAGCGCACGGACCGTGCCAGCAGCTAAGTCGTTGTAAATCAATGTCAGGCACTTTCACGAGATCGTCCGTGAGGCGTTTCGGAGAGAGAAATTTCGATGGCGGAGCGGCCGTGCACCGGGAGGGAGCCTCCGTGTCGCGGGAGGGAGGACGGTGGCACGGGGAGGGCGTGGGCGGGCGCGAGGAGGGAGGCGGCGTGCACGCCGGGGAGTGCGAGCGTGCAGGAGTGCGAGCGTGCACGCAGGGGGAGGCGGCGGGAACGCGGAGGGGGCGGGTATGCACGCGGGGGGAGCTGGCGAGCACGTGGAGGGAACGGTGATGCACGCGGAGGGAGGCGGCGTGCACGCGGAGGGAGAGCGGGTGCACGCCGGCACAGGCCGCGACCACTGAATTAACGACGCCGGGACCGAACTCGGCCCCGGCGTCTTGCTGCCCGCCCCTCAGGGGTGCAGTGGGTTACGAGCAGCTGGGCCGCCCGTGCGGCAGCGGCACGGTGCAGGTCTTGGTGACGCCGTCCTGGGTGATGACCAGCGAGGCGATGGCGCTGCCGTCGAAGGTGAGGACTTCGCGACGGCTCCGGGTCACGGTGCTGGAGCCGGCGTAGGTGACGCTCACTTCCATGCTCCGCGTGATGCTGCCGGCCAGCGGGTAGACGCCGCGGCCCACCTGCTTGGGGAGGGTGACGCCGACCAGCGTGTCGCCCACGGTGCGGGTGGCGGTGAAGGTGCCGGCGGTGTCGGTGCCGGTGATGGTCTCGGTGCCGGCGGAGGTGCCGTCGAGGATGCGCCGCGTGGAGCTGGCGAAGGCCGGCGATGGTGCGGTCGCTGGCGTGGTTCACCACGGCGGTGTCGCCGTTCCAGCGGATGGTGGTGCCGGTGACGGTCTTCTGCAGGTTCACCTTGTCGGTGGTGGCGGTGTCCCACGAGGACTGCACGGCGCCGAGGGCGTCGTAGAGGGCCACGGAGTGGGTGATCACCAGGCTGTCGCGCACGCGGTCGGGGCAGAGGAAGCGGCCACTCGCGGCGTCGAAGGTGCAGGTGCCGTTCAGGATGGCGGCGAGCCAGCCGCGGCCCAGGTGGAAGTCGTGGCCGGGGCCGAAGAAGCCGCCGAGGCCGCCGCCCATGAGGCCGCCGCCCTGGCCGCCGCCGGGCCCGCCGCCGGGGCCGCCGCCGTGCGGGCCGTGCCGGCCCATGCCGTCGGGGCGCCAGCCGGTGCTGTCGCCGGGGTTGCCGAAGGTGTTCTCCACCTCGTCGAAGCCCACCGGCATGGTGGCGAAGCCGTTGGTGACGGCGAGCTCGGAGGAATTGCCGGTGAGGGTGTCGCTACCGCCATCGGCGCAGGCCGCGAGGCCGGCGGCGAGCGCCACGGCGGCCAGGCGGAGGGTGGTACGGGTCATACGGACTCCCGGGTGAGGGCTGCGGCCACCCCGAACCACTCGGGGCTCGCCGCGGCCGTCCACTCCCATGACACGCGAGGGGCCTCCCCTATGCCCCCTGCCCGTCCGGCAGGAAGTCGTGCAGGCACTCCCGGAGGAAGCGGATGGCCTTCCCCATCTGCGCCTCCACGGTCTTGAGCGCGATCCCCATGCTCCCGGCGATCTCGGCGTACTTGAGCTGGTGCACCCGGCTCAGCTCGAAGACCTCGCGGCAGCGCTCCGGCAGCCGCCCCACGCAGTGCTCCAGCCGCTGCGCCAGGTCGGCGGAGAGCGCCCTCTGGTCGGCGGCGGGCGCCGGGCTCGGCGGCGCCACGTGGGGGAGGGTCTTCTCCACCACGCGGTCGTGGCGCACGCGGTTCAGGGCGCGGTTCCGGACGGCGCGATGGAGGTAGGCCGGGAGGGAGGTCCCGGGGACCAGCCGCTCGCGATGGCGCCACAGCTCCAGCAACACGTCCTGCGCCACTTCCTCGGCTTCCGCCTGTTCCTTGAGGATCCAGGTGGCGGAGGCCACGAGGCGCGCAACTCGGCCCGGAAGAGGGCCTCGAAGGCGCGTTCATCGCCCGCCCGGAGGCGGGGGAGGAGATCGGCGGATGGATCGGCGGCGTCCGGCACCGGGCCTCGGGATGGGGGACTCTGGGCCGGGAAATCTAGCGGGCGCCGGGCGACCGGCGAAAAGCTATCTTCTGGGGCCCCGATAGGGGTGTGACCCCCCTCACGTGTCTTGGTGAGCATGACCCTCCCGACCCTCGACGACGAGCAGTGGAACCGGCTGGGCCGCTGGCTCGCCGGCGAGCTGGCGCCCGCGGACGCCGCGGAAGTGGAAGCGTGGCTGGCCGCGCATCCCGAGGAGCACGCTCGGCTTCTGGCGATGCGGGAGGCCAGCGCGGCGCTGGCGCCCGCGTGGCTGTGGACGTGGAGGCGGCGTGGCAGTGCACGGCGCCGCGCCTCGGCGAGGGGGAGGCGACGCCGGTGACGCCGCTGCCGGTAGTGCGCGAGGCGCTCCCGGTGTGGCGCTGGCTGGCGATGGCGGCGGCGCTGGCGCTGGTGGCGGCCAACCCTGGTATGCGCGGAAGGCGGGCCGGGACCCGGAGATCACCATCGGCGTCACGGGGCCGGGGCGGCGGGACTCGGTGGTGTTCGAGGACGGGAGCAAGGTGGTGCTCGGGCCGGGCTCCCGAATCGAGCTGCGCGGCAAGGACGGCGCGCGGCCGAGTGAGGCAGTGCTCGAGGGCGAGGCCTACTTCGACTGGCCGCACGACGTGACGCAGCCGATCCGGATCACCGCGGGCGGGACCACGATCACGGACCTCGGCACGCGCTTCACGGTGCGACACGCCGCGTCCGGCGCGGTGGAGGTGGCGGTGCACGAGGGGCGGGTGGGCTTCGCGGCGGGCGGGACGACGGGCCTCGAGCTGGCCGCGGGCCAGGTGGGCCGGAGCGACGGGCAGGCGGCGCCGGTGCTGGCACCGGGCGCGGCCGAGACGGGCGTGCCGGCCTGGACCACGGGGACGCTGGCGCTCGCCGACGCGGATGTGGCGGAGCTCCGCGACCGGCTGGGCCGCTGGTACGGCGTGGTGCTGCTGGTGCCTGACTCGGCGCTGGCCACGCGGCACGTGACGGCGACGTTCGCCGGCGAGCCGCGGGAGGAGGTGCTCCGGGCGCTCGGCCTGTCGCTCGGCGCCACGGTGACGTGGCGGGGGGACACCGCGGAGCTGGTGCCGGTCCGCTAGGATGGGGCGCATCTCATGGCGGGTGCTGTCGGTGGCGGCGCTGGCCGCGGCCGGGGGCATCCGCCAGCTGCATGCGGGGCCCCCGCCCTGCACCACGCTGGTGCCGGCGGGGCAGCCGAGCGCGTGGCCGGCGCCGCTCGACCGGCCCGGTGACGATCGATGCGGGGGTGCTGCCGCTCCGGGAGGCGCTGGACCGGGTGGCGGCGGCGGGGCGGTTCCGGCTGTCGTACAGCGCGGAGGTGCTGCCGCTCGACCGGGCCGCGTGCCTCAACGTGCGGGACCTGCCCGCAGGCACCGCGCTCGCGGCGCTGCTCCACGACACCGGGGTGGTTCCCCTGGTGGTGAGTGAGGCGCTGGTGGTGCTGCCTCCGCCGCCCGGGAGCAGCGCACCGAGGCGCCGCCCGCCACGGCGGCGGTGGAGCTCGAGACCATCGTGGTGACGGGCAGCGCCACGGCCACGACGCGCCGGCCCCTGCCGCTCGCCATGGACGTGATCAGCGGCGCCGACCTCCGGAGCTTCGGCGGGGACCTGACGCAGGCGCTGAGCGGCACGGTGCCGGGGCTCTGGCTCTGGCCGCAGGGGCAGACGAGCGTGCTCAGCAACTACGGCAGCATCCGCGGCACGAGCAGCTTCGGGCTCAGCTATCCCAAGGTGTTCATCGACGGGATCGAGGTGGCCAACCCGCTGGTGCTGACGGGGCTGGCGCCGGAGGGGTGGACCGGATCGAGGTGATCCGCGGGCCGCAGGGCGCCACGCTGTACGGCGCCGAGGCGATCAGCGGGGTGATGAACATCGTGACGCGGCAGGAGGGGGGCGAGCCGGGGACGCGGTGGCGGCTGGAGAGCGCCGTGGGCGCCGCCCACACCGCGTACGCGAGCGACCCAGCGCTGGCCACGCGCCACGCGCTGTCCGCGCGGTTCGGGACAACCTCACGTCGGGGGCGGTGCACCTGGCGGGGCGGTACGCGGGGCCGGTGATCCCGGGGGCGTCGCACGGGGCGGTGACGGGCCAGGGGACGTTCCGGCACGTGGGGGCGGGGGCCATCGTGCAGGGGATCGGGCGGCTGTCGTACGAGCGGGCGGAGGATGCGCCGAGCCCGCTGCTGCCGGACTCGGGCGTGGCGGGGCGGCGGCGGCGGAGCAGCGGCACCGAGGAGGCGCTCGGCTACACGGTGGGTGCCACGCTGCGGGTGCCGCGGCAGTGGTGGACGCACAGCGTGATGGCGGGGGTGGACGGGTACGCGCTCTCGGGCGTCACGGTGGACCGCAGTCCCCTGCCCTCCGCGCTCGACTCGGCGCTGGCGGCCGCGGCCGGGGGCGCGGTGCGCGGCACCGTGCGCCTCGGCACCACGCGGCACCTGGCGCTCGGCGCAGGCTCGGCGGGCGACGTGATGCTGACGGGGGAGCACTCGGTGCTGCGGCAGTGGTCGGACACGGCGACGCTCCTGGGCGGGCGCGGGTCGGCGAGCAGCACGCGCAGCAACTCGAGCGTGGCGCTCACGGGGGCGCGGGGTGGCGGGAGCGGGTGTTCGTGTCAGGCGGGGGGCGGGTGGAGCGGACCACGGGGAACGACCCGGTGGTGGTGCCCACGGTGGGTGGCGGTGCTGCTCGGCACCGAGCAGGCGACGCTCAAGCTGCGCGGGGCGTACGGCAAGGGGGTGCGCTGGCCCACGGCCACGGCGCGGCTGTCGCTCTTGCCGCGGCAGGCGCAGGTGGTGTCCACGGCGGGGCTCGAGCCGGAGGAGCAGCGGGGGGGGGTGGAGGCGGGGGCGGACCTGTTCCTGTGGCGGGGGCGGGTGACGCTGTCGCTGACGCGCTTCGACCAGGTGGCGTCGGGGCTGATCCAGCGGGTGGCGGCGCTCGACAGCTCGGGGGGCGGGGGCGGCGGGGGAGTCCCGGGGCGGCGGGCGCCCGCGCGTCAGCTACACGCTGGAGAACGTCGGGGAGATCACCAACCGGGGCTGGGAGGCGAGCGCCAACGCGAGCCACGGCCCGTTTTCGCTGACGGCCACCTGGTCCACGGTGGAGCCGGGTGCGCACCCTGGCCCGCCGCTACGGCGGCGACCTGCAGCCCGGCGACCGGATGCTCGAGGTGCCGCGGCAGACCATGAGCCTGACGGGGCGCTGGCGCGGCGGCCCGTGGAGTGCGGCGGTCTCGGCGGCGCGCGCGGCGGACTGGGTGGGGTACGACCGGGTGGCGCTGGCGCGCGACTTCGCGAGCGGGGCGCCGCTCCGGGACTTCGTGGGGCTCCGGCTCCGGGACTACTGGAAGAGCTACGACGGGACGACGCGGCCCGGGCGTCGGTGTCGCGGGGGTTCGGGGAGCGGGTGGCGGTGACGGTGTCGGGGGAGAACCTGCTGGACGAGCAGCGGGGGAGGCCGGACAACCTGACGGTGGTGCCGGGGCGGACGGTGCTGCTCTCGGCGCGCGTGGAGTGGTAGGGGCCGGCGTGTGAAGCCGGCCCTCCGGCCCTCCGAGGAACGAGCGGGTGGGCGGGTACTCTCTCAGCGGCGGAGCTGGTAGGTCCGCCGCCTTATCCTCGTCGTGCACGAGGGTTGAGATCGAGTGGGCGTGACTTCGGGATTGGCAACGCCGACTGATCGGGATCGTGCACGAGGGTTGAGATCGAGTCGGCGGAGCATAGCTCCGCCGCGACGGGTCGGGGCGTGAGGGGAGGCAGGTCGTGAGGCTGAAGCTAGCGCGGGTCGGCCGCGTCGATGAGGGCGCGGGTGCGGGCGACGTAGGCGTCGTAGGCCTGGCCCCAGAGGCCGGAGGTGCGGGACTTCTTGGGACCGTTCTTCAGGGACTCGAGCAGCGGGCGCAGCAGCGGGTCTTCCCAGTCGTCGGCCTCGAGGTCCTCGAGGACGGAGCTCCGGGGGATCAGGTTCTCCAGGTACGCGCGGGCGCGCGAGGCGATCTCGTGGCGTCGGGCGGAGCGGTCCATGCGGCCTCAGGGGGAGGGGCGCGGTCAAGATAGCCGGACGAGAGCGAGGCGGAGGTGCGCCCCCTCACAATTTACACGGAAGTGCTCGGGGTGGGGCTCGAACCCACACGGGGATTGCTCCCCAAGGGATTTTAAGTCCCTCGCGCCTACCAGTTACGCCACCCGAGCGTCACGGGAAGGTACCCCGTGCGGTCCCCGCCGGATAGGCGGGGCTCAGGCGGGCGCCGGGGTGTCGAGCACCTCGCGCACCTTCCGGCCGAGGGACTCGGCCGTGTAGGGCTTCTGCAACGAGGTCACGTCCTGCGCCAGCAGGCGGTGCTGCAGGATCACGTCGCCGCTGTAGCCGGTGACGAAGAGTACCCGCAATCCCGGCCGGCGTTCCGCGAGCGCCTCGGCCAGTTCCCGCCCGTTCCTGCCCGGCAGAACCACGTCGGTCACCACCAGGTCCAGCTCCAGCTCCTCCCGCTCCAGCAGGGTGAGCGCCTCCTCGGCGCTGCCCACGGTGACGACGCGATAGCCAAGGCGGGCCAGGATGCGGGTGGCCACGTCGCGGAGCGCGGCGTCGTCCTCGACGACGAGGAGGCGCTCGCTGCCGCCGATCTCGGCGGGGGCGGGGCGCGGGGGCCCGGAGACGGGGCCCTCGGCCACGGGGAGGTAGACGCGGAAGGTGCTGCCCACGCCGGCTTCACTGTACGCGGCGATGTGGCCGCCGTGCTGCTTGACGATGCCGTAACAGGTGGCCAGCCCGAGCCCGGTGCCCTCGCCCGTCGGCTTGGTGGTGTAGAAGGGCTCGAAGATGTGGGCCTGCACCTCGTCGGACATGCCCTGCCCCGTGTCGCTCACCACCAGCATGACGTAGGCGCCGGGCGCCACCTCGGGGCGGGTGGCGGCGTAGCTGTCGTCGAGGGTGACGTTGGCCACCTCGATGGCGAGGCGGCCGCCCTCGGGCATGGCGTCCCGGGCGTTGACGGCGAGGTTCAGGAGCACCTGCTCCACCTGGCCGCGGTCGGCGCGGACCAGGGGCGCGGTGGCGTCGGAGCGGCAGAGGATGGTGATACGCTCGCCGAGGAGGCGGCGGAGCATGGGCACCATGGTCTCCACCATCTCCTCGAGGCTGAAGGTGCTAGGCGCCACCAGCTGGCGGCGGGAGAAGGCCAGGAGCTGGCGGGTGAGCCCCGCGGCGCGGGAGCCGGCGGCGGCGATGCCGTCGATGGCCTCGGCGGCGGGGTGCTCGCCGGTGAGGTGGCTGCGGGCCAGGTCGGCCTCGGCGAGGATGACGCTCAGCATGTTGTTGAAGTCGTGCGCCACGCCGCCCGCCAGGCGGCCCACGGCGTCCATGCGCTGCAGGTGCACGAACTGCGCGCGGGTGCTGCGGAGCTCCTCGACGCGCTCGGCCAGCTGCCCGTGCGTGCCCTCGATCTGCTCCGCCATCTGGTCAAAGGCGCCGGCCAGCTGGCCCAGCTCGTCGTCGCGGGAGAGGCGGACGCGGTGGGCGTACTCGCCGGCGCCGATGCGGAGGCTCGCGCCCGTGAGCTCGCGGAGCGGCTCGGTGATGCGCCGGGTGTACCACCAGACCCGCGATGCCGAGCGCCAGCAGGACGCCGGCCAGGAGGATGATCCGCACCAGGAAGGCGCGCGCAGGCGCGAGCACGCTGGCGTGCGAGACGTCCACGGTGGCGCGCCAGGGCGTGCCGGCCACCGCCACGGTGTAGCCGAAGCGGCGGCCGGCGCCGGGGCGGGAGTACGCCAGCGCCTGACCGGTGTCGGCGGCGATGGCGGGCGGGGGAGGCGGTGCAGCTGGTCGGTCCAGACGTTGTCGCTGCCGAAGAGGAAGCCGGCATCGGGGCCGATGAGGTCGCGGAGGCCGGCGGCCTGCTCGGCGGAGGTGTTGACGAGCCACCACTCGAGCAGGTAGCCCACCAGCTCGGAGCCGTCGCGGATGGCGGTGAGGCTCGGGAAGAGGACGCTGTCGCCAACGGCCACGAAGGGGCCGACGGTGCCGCGCGGGCTCGCCGCGGCGCGCGCGAGGAGCGGGGGCGTGGTGACGCCGCGCAGGCGCGAGGTGTCGGGGCCCACGGCAAGGAGGCGCGCGCCGTCGTGGTCGCGCAGCGCCACCATGCGGAGGCCCGCGCCGAGCGCCGGCCGGGCGGCGAGCAGCGATTCAGCCACGGTGCGCGTGCCGGGCGTGGGGCGGCGGAGGAAGGCTCGCAGCGCGGGGGCGCGGCCGGCCGAGTCGGTGCGCTCGGCGCTCCGCTCGGCGGATGTGGCGAGCAGCCGCGCGAGGCGGTGGCCCACCTGGTCGAGGCGCACGGCGGCGGCGGAGCGGGTGCTGCTCTCCACCTGGAGGTAGGCCACGATCGCCATGACGCTCAGCAGCAGCACCAGCCACAGGGCGATGGTGGCGGGGAGCCGGAACTGAATGGAGGCGAAGGGGGCGGGCGCGTTCCGCGGGGCGCGCGAGCTCATGGCGTCAATATGAGCCGCATGATGAAGGCGCGCGATTGACGAGAATCGAGCAGCGACGCCCCGGCGCACTTCCCGGTCACATCCGGGTCAACTCAGGGTCAGCGCGGGGGCGTCAGCGCTCGTGCGCACGCCCTCGCTGGCAGAGGTCTTCCAGACGTCGGGCAGACGCCCGAACTCGGACTGGAAGGCCATGCCCACTTCGGCCACGATGCGGGCCTCGCGCTCGGGGGAGGATGGCGATGACGGCGCCGCCCCACCCCGCCCCAGTGAGCCGCGCGCCGAGCGCGCCGTGCCAGGTGAGCGCCTCGACGAGCAGGTCGGCCTCGCGGATGGTGGAACTGTAGTCCACGCGGAGCGACTGGTGCCCCTCGACGAGGAGCTTGCCGAGACCCTCGAGATCCTTGCGCGCGAGCAGCTCGCCGGCTGGCGGGTGCGGTGGGTCTCGGTGACGACGTGGCGCAGGCGGTTGACCCAGGGCGAGAGGGGAGCGAGCGCTCGAGGCGGGCAGCTCGGCCAGGGGATGTCGGCGAGGTGCGGGACCTTCACGCCCTGGTCGGCGGCGAGGCGGAGCGCCTCCTGGCATTCCTTGCGGCGGTCGTTCAGGTGGCCGCCGGTGAGCTGGTGGCGCAAGCCGGTGTCGAAGACCCAGACGTCCGTGGGGAGCGGGGACGTGGTGGCTCTCCATGGTGGCGGTCTCGAGCAGGATGGCGTGGCCGGGGCGGCCGAGGCTCACGATCCACTGGTCCATGCGGCCGCAGCCGATGCCGACGACGTCGTGCTCGGCGGTGTAGGCGAGGTCGGCGAGGGTCTTGAAGGTGAGCTT
>JBGAOL010000138.1:0-9380 GCA_044221825.1 Gemmatimonadales bacterium | reverse complement strand
TCGTGCCGCTCGAGGCCGCCGATTCGGCGGTGCGCGAGTTGCGGGCCCAGTTCACGGCGCTCCGCACCGACCTGGTCCCCGCGCGCGAGCTGGAGCGGGCGCGGGAGGCGGTGGCCGGCCGGTTCGGCGTCGACCTGCAGACCAGCGCGCAGGTGAGCCAGGCCCTCGCCCAGGCGCGCGCGCTCGGGCTGCCGGCCAGCTACCTCACCACCTATCGCGCCAAGGCCACGGCGGTGACCGCGGCGCAGGTGCGCGCCGTGGCGCGCCGGGTGCTGCCCGCCACCGGCCTCGCCATGGTCATCGTCGGCGACGCCTCGCGCCTCTACCGCCCGCTCTCCGCCCTCGGGGAGGTGACCATCTTCTCCCCCGATGGCTCGGTGCTGAGCCCGGAGGCGGTGCTGCCCCGCGGCGCCCCGTTCGCGATCCACGCGGGGACGGCGGAGCCACGCACCGATTCGCTGGTGATCGCGGCGCGCGGCGCCGCCGTTGGGCTGCAGGTGACGCAGGTGAACCGCGCCGGCGACAGCCTGGTGTACACCGAGCAGACCGTCATCGGCACCGCCATCAGCCAGGCCACCACCGTGGTGTTCGACACCGCCGGCCACATGCGCAGCGTGGAGCAGACGGGGAAGGTGCAGGGCCAGGACACGAAGATCTCCCTCCGCTACGCGGGCGGCCGCGTGAAGGGCACCGCCCAGCTCGCCGGGCCCGCCGGCCCCCGGCCGCTGGCCATGGACACCACCGTCAGCGCCACGGCGATCGACGACAACGCCATCCAGGCCATCCTGCCCTACCTGGCCTGGGACGTGAACCGGCAGTGGACCTTCCAGGTCTTCGGCTCCGGGGAGAACGTGCTCCGCGAGCTTACTCTCACTGCCTCCGACATCGAGCAGGTGCAGGTACCCGCCGGCACCTTCGAGGCCTACCGCGCCGACCTCGAGGGCGGCAGCCAGCGGGTGTCCTTCTACGTGACCACCACGGCGCCCCGGCGCGTGGTGCGGGTGGTGCTGAGCGGCTCCCCGATCGAGTTCCTGGCCGTCAACAAGTGATCCTCCTCGAGGTGCGCATGACGCTGAGATCCTTCCTCCCGGGGAGGGCCGCGCTGGCCCTCCCCGCCCTGCTGGTGGTGGGCTGCGCCCAGGGCGGGCCCGGGACCGTGGCGCCCCAGGCCACCAGTCCCGCCGCGGGCAGCTGGACGCGGCCGCAGTACCCCTCGACCTATCACCGCCACGCCGACGCGGCGGTGCTGCTCCGCAACGCCACCATCATGACGGCCACGGGCCAGGAGCTCCGGAACGCCTCCATCCTGCTCCGCGACGGGAAGATCGAGGCGGTCGGCGGCGACCTCACGCCGCCGGCAGGCGTGGCGGTGGTGGACGCCACGGGGAAGTACATCACCCCGGGCCTCATCGACTCGCACAGCCACATCGGCGTCTACGCCGCCCCCGGCACCTTCGCCGAGAGCGACGGCAACGAGGCCACCAATCCGGTGACCTCCGAGGTGTGGGCCGAGCACTCGTTCTGGCCGCAGGACCCGCAGATCCCCCTCGCCATCGCGGGCGGCATCACCGCGGCGCAGATCCTCCCGGGCTCCGCCAACCTGATCGGCGGCCGCTCGGTGACCATCCGCATGCTCCCCGGCCGCACGGTGCAGGAGATCAAGTTCCCGGGCGCGCCCTACGGCCTCAAGATGGCCTGCGGCGAGAACCCGAAGCGCGTCTACCAGAACCGCGGCCCGTCCACCCGCATGGGCAACGTGGCCGGCTACCGCGCCGCGTGGATCGAGGCGGAGGGCTACCGGCGGGCATGGGACCGCTGGAACCAGACCCACCAGGGCGATCCCCCCGCACGGAACCTCCGCCTCGAGACGCTGGCCGGCGTCCTCCGCGGCGAGATCCTGGTCCACAACCACTGCTACCGCGCGGACGAGATGGCGGTGATGCTCGACATCGCCAAGGAGTTCGGCTACCAGATCCGTTCCTTCCACCACGTGGTGGAGGGGTACAAGATCGCCGACCTGTTGGCGCAGGCCGGGGTGGCGGCCAGCGTCTGGTCCGACTGGTGGGGCTTCAAGATGGAGTCGTTCGATGCCGTACTGGAGAACGCCGCCCTGATCCAGCAGGCGGGCGCGCGACCCATCATCCACTCCGACAGCCCCGAGGGCATCCAGCGCCTCAACCAGGAGGCCGCCAAGGCGATGTACGCGGGCATCCGCGCCGGCATCCCCATCACCCGCGACCAGGCGATCCGCTGGATCACCGCCAACCCGGCGTGGGCCCTCGGGATCGACGGCGTCACGGGCACGCTCGAGGTGGGCAAGGCCGCCGACGTGGTGGTCTGGTCGGGCGACCCTTTCTCCGTCTACTCCAAGGCCGAGCGGGTATACAACGACGGCTGGCTGGTCTTCGACCGGAACGACCCGACCCGCCGCCCCGCCACCGACTTCAACGTGGGCCAGGCGGCCCCGGGGGTGGGCCGATGACCACGCTTCGCGTTGCGGCGCTGCTCGCCGCCGTTGCCGCCGCGCCACTCTCGGCGCAGGCCGTGGCCATCACCGGGGCCACCATCTATCCGGTGAGCGGGCCGAAGATTGAGCGCGGTACCATCGTGCTGCAGGACGGCCGCATCGTCGCCGTCGGGGCGAGCGTCACGGTCCCGGCCGGCGCCCGCGTCATCGATGCAACGGGCAAGGTGGTCACCCCCGGCCTCATCCACTCCGAGAGCGCGCTGGGCCTCGGCATCGGCCGCGCCCTGGCCGAGGAGACCGACGAGGAATACACCGCCATCGGCGGCACCGACGACAGCGAGCGGGGCGGCGAGGTGAACGCCAGCTTCAACGTGGCCGCCGCCATCGACCCCGACGCCGTGAACATCCCGGTGGCGCGGATGGGCGGCATCACGATGGCTCTCACCATGCCCACCAGCGGTTTCGTGGCCGGCCAGGCGGTGGCCATGCGCCTCGTCGGCGGCCGGCTGGAAGACCTCGTGGCCCGCAACCCCGTGGCCATGGTGGTGGACCTGAGCGACAACGCCCGGAGCGCCGGTGGCGGCAGCCGGGCGGGCACCCTGGCGCGCTTCCGCCGCCTCCTCGACGATGCGCGCACCCTGCGCCGTCGCCGGGCCGACTTCGACCAGAACCGCATCCAGCCGCTCAGCGCGCCCGCCGCGGAGCTCGAGGCGCTCTACCCGGTCCTCGACGGCCAGCTTCCCGTCTACGTACGCGCCCGGCGCCGCGCCGACATCGAGAACGCGCTCCGGCTGGCGCAGGACTATGGGCTCAAGCTGGTGCTCCGGAGCGCCGCCGAGGCCTGGCGGGTGGCCCCGGCGCTGGCGCGCGCGGGCGTCCCCGTGGTGCTCGACACCCGGGACAACATCCCGAGCTTCGACGGCCTGCAGGCCCGCTCCGACAATGCCACCCTGCTCCGGGAGGCGGGCGCCACGGTGATCCTGGCCGGCCAGGATCCGGGCGGCCAGATGAACCTTCGCTTCGAGGCCGGCCACGCGGTCCGGAACGGGATGCGCTGGGACGACGCCCTCGAGGCCATCACGCTGGCCCCAGCGCGTGCGTTCGGGCTCGCCGATCAGGTGGGCTCCCTCGAGCCGGGCAAGCGCGCCGATCTGGTGATCTGGAGCGGGGACCCCTTCGAGTTCTCCACCGGCGCCGAGGCGGTGTTCATCGGTGGCCAGGAGCAGCCCCGCACCAACCGCATGACCGAGCTGCGCGATCGTTACAAGACCCTACCGCCGAAATACTGAGCCCGGACGGACGGCCGGAACGGACGAAGGGGAGCCCGGCTGGGCTCCCCTTCGTGTTTTCCTCCCCACCGGCGACCGCTTACCGCACGATCTCGGCATCCGGAGCGTTCGTGGTCTCGGCTGCCGGCGCCTCGCTCACGGTGACGCCGTCGGGCCGCATGGAGGCCATGGTACGCTCGATGCGTTCCAGGCTCTCATTGGCCACGTCGATCCGGCGCACCCAGGCGTCGATCTCGAGCGGATCAACCGCGGTGCCCTTCTCCTTGCGATGGTACAGGTAGCCCAGGTGCTTGGCCGCCTCGTCCCGCTCACGCTTGATGCGGAACTTCTCCACCTGCAGCCGGCCCTCGTCCAGGGCCTGCTGGGCCCGCTTGCCGTAGGTCTCGAGCTCCTGATTGAGCCGGTCCAGGAATCCTGCCATGATGATCTCCCAGTCACTGGTGTCGGGCAATCTAAACGGGTTCAGGCCGGTGCGTGTTTCAGGGTGGGGCGGAAATCAGAAGGGGCGACCCTCACGGGCCGCCCCTCACTCCTCCGGCCTGAGCTGGCTCAGGACGCGGCGACGGCCTCGGCCGGATAGACGGAGACCTTCATCCGCTTCTTGTCCTTGTGCTCGAACTTGACCACGCCGTCGACGAGCGCGAAGAGCGTGTCGTCGGTGCCGCGGCCCACGTTCTTGCCGGGGTGGAACTTGGTGCCGCGCTGGGTGACCAGGATGTTCCCGGCCACGACCTTCTCGCCGCCGTAGCGCTTGACGCCGAGGTACTGCGGATTGGAATCGCGACCGTTGCGGCTGGAGCCGACGCCCTTTTTATGAGCCATGGGAGCCTCTTACCCGACCTTCACGTCGGTGATGCGGACCTCGGTGTACTTCTGCCGATGGCCGGTCTTGCGGCGGTAGTTCTTCCGCCGCTTGAACTTGAAGACGTAGATCTTCTCGCCCTTGGCGAGGCCGATGACTTCGGCGGTGACCTTGGCCCCCGCCACGAAGGGGGTGCCGGCCTTGATGGTGGCGCCGTCGGAGGTGAGGAGCACCTCGTCGAAGGTCACCGTGCTGCCGGGCTCCGCGGTCATCAGCGGCACCTGGAGCGTCATCCCCTTTTCCGCGCGGAACTGCTTGCCGGCGGCCTGGATAATCGCGTACATGGGCGAGCCTGTGGTCAGAAAAACACTGGGTACAAGAGCCCGCAAGTATAGATGGGGGTTGGGATTTCGGCAACCCCTCCCCCCGGACGCTGTAAGGGCCGGAGATATCCGGCCCCTACCCGTGGCGGCTTACGCGACGGCGTAGATCTCGGTGACGTCCCGGCCCCCGGGCCGGCTCATGAGGCGGAACTCGTCCACCCGCATCATCGGGTCGTCCCGGAGCTCGAGCTCGAGCCCGGTCATCTTGCCGAGGGTGTGAATCAGCCGCGGCTCCTCCTCGAGGAGGTAGAGCGCCACCTCGGGGTGCAGCCGGACCGCCAGCTGGCGCTCCCGGCGCTCCCGCCCGGCCCGCTTGAGCGACCGCTCGAGCCGCCGGGCCACCACCTCCGGCGTGAACACCCGGCCCGAGCCCTTGCATGCGGGGCACTCGGCCGTCATGGAATGCCAGAGTGAGGGGCGGACCCGCTGGCGGGTCATCTCGATGAGGCCGAGTTCGGACACCGCGAACGCCTTGGTGCGCGCCCGGTCACGGCCCAGGTGGGTCCGCAGCTCCTGGAGCACCCGGTCCCGGTTGGCCCGGGTCTCCATGTCGATGAAGTCGCAGACGATGATCCCGCCGATGTCGCGCAGGCGGATCTGCCGGGCGATCTCGCGGGCGGCCTCGATGTTGGTCTTGAGGATGGTCTTCTCGGGGTCCTTCTTGCCGGTGTAGCGCCCCGTGTTGACGTCGATGGAGACCAGCGCCTCGGTGGGCTGGATGATGATGTAGCCGCCGGTGGGCAGGTCGCAGCGGGCCTTGAAGAGGTCCCGGATCTCGTTCTCGATGTCGAACTTGTCGAAGAGCGGGACCGCCTCGCCGTAGAGATTGGCGCGGCCGAGGAGCTCAGGGTCCACCTGCTTGAGGTAGGCCTCGATCTCGTTGTAGAGCTCCTTCGAGTCCACGTGCAGCGCGTCCACCTTGGCGCTAAAGAGGTCGCGGATGATCCCTCGGGTGAGGCTCGTCTCCCGCTGGACCAGCGCCGGGGCGCGGACGAAGGTCTTCTTGCGGTTGATCTTCTTCCAGAGATTGAGGAGGCTCTCCACCTCCCGCTGCACGTGCTCCTCGGTGACGTCCTCGGCCACCGTCCGCACGATCATGCCGCCGGAATCCTTGGGCAGGTACTTCCCCACCATTTCCCGGAGCCGGGTCCGGAGCTCCTTGCTCTCGATCTTCCGGCTCACCCCCACCTTGGAGGCGTAGGGCATATAGACCAGGAAGCGCCCGGCCAGGGAGATCTGCGCGGTGACCCGGCAGCCCTTGGTGCTGATGGGCTCCTTGGTGACCTGGACCAGGAGGGTCTGGCCCTTCTTCAGGATCTCGGAGACGTCGGGGAGGGCCCGGCGGGAGCGGACTTCGCGCTGGCGAGGCTCGCCGTTGCCATTCTGGCCCCGGCCCTTGCCCTTGGCGCGCTCCTGCTCCTCCTCGGCCTCCTCGAAGGCCTCATCGGCTTCGTCGGAGTCCTCAGGCTCGTCGTCCTCCTCGGGCTCGAGGAGGTCACTGGCGTGGAGGAAGGCGCTCTTTTCGAGGCCGATGTCGACGAACGCGGCCTGGATGCCCGGGAGGACCGCCTCAACCCGCCCGAGATAGATGTCGCCGACGGTCCGGCGGTGATCCGGGCGGTCCACCAGCAACTCGACGAGGCGGTCGTCCTCGAGAATGGCCACGCGGGTTTCCCGCTGGCTGCCGTTGATCAGAATCTCGCGCTTCACGCGACAAGACCTCGAGGCGAGTCCCCGGCGGGGCGGCACTGGCGCGCTCCGCGTAGAACCCACCCAATAGGTGAGACCCGCCGAGGCGCGCTCGCGAGCGCTCACTCAGGCGGGACAGCCCCCCGGCGGTGCTGCGCGCCGGACCGGGCAAGAAGGAAGGAAGGGGAACAGAAACGGGGGATCGCCTGGCCCCGGCCTGCCGCGGACAGCCGGCGGGTCGGTTCGCACGAATGCCAGGACGCGACCTACGAACCACACGCGAGACGGCCGCACGGCGGCACCGCCCCGCAAGATCCGGCCGGACCCCAACGAGCCACCCCCCGAGGAGGAGGGCGGTCAGGTTGAAATAGAGCGGGTCCAGCCAAGAATGAAGCATGGCCAAAGATAGGCCTGACTAGGGTTTAGGGCAATAATGAACAAAACCTGTCCACATGGGCCGCCGGTCAGCAGGGTCCCGGCTACCAACGGGGCCCGGGCCGACACCGGCCCGGGCCCCTGAAGTTCGCCTCAGACTTGGCCGCGGCTCACGCCACGATGTCGCCCAGGATCTGCCGGGCGATGACGATGCGCTGGATCTCGCTCGTGCCCTCGCCGATTTCGCAGACCTTGGCGTCGCGCATCATGCGCTCCACCGGGTACTCCGTGGTGTACCCGTAGCCGCCGAAGACCTGGACGGCCTTGGTGGTGACCCGCATGGCCAGCTCGGAGCAGTAGAGCTTGGCCATGGCCGCCTCCTTCTTGAACGGCTTGCCGTTCTGCTTGAGCCAGGCCGCATGGTAGAGGAGGTGGGTGCCGGCCTCGATCTCCAGGGCCATGTCGGCGAGCTGGAAATGGACGCCCTGGAAGCTGCCGATCGGCTTGCCGAACTGCTTGCGGATGCCGGCGTACTTGAGCGCCTCCTCGTACGCCCCCTCGGCGATGCCGAGGGAGAGGGCGGCGATCCCGATCCGGCCGGCGTCGAGGGTCTTGAGGAAGTTGATGAAGCCCTTCCCCGGGGTGCCGAGGATGTTCTCCTTGGGCACCACGGCATCCTCGAAGACCAGCTCGCGGGTGTCGCTGGCGCGCCAGCCCATCTTGTCTTCCTTCTTGCCGGCCCGGAAGCCGGGGATCACCGGGAGGCTGTCGTCGTGACCCACGCCGACGGCGCGGCAGGCCTCGAGGTCGCAGGTCTCCTTGGTAAGGATGAAGCTGGTGATGCCCTTGTGGCCCTGGCCCGGCTCGGTGCGCGCGGTGGCCACGAAGATCTCTCCCACGCCGGCGTGGGTGATGAAGATCTTGGCCCCGTTCAGGACGTAGTGGCTGCCCTTGTCCACCGCGGTCGTGGCGGTGCCACCGGCGTCGCTCCCGGCGCCCGGCTCGGTGAGGCCAAAGCCGCCGAGCACCCGCCCCGAGGCGAGCAGCGGGACGTAGCGCCGCTTCTGCTCCTCCGTGCCGAAGTCCATGATCGGGGAGGTGCCGAGGTTGGTGTGCGCGCTGATGGTGAGGGCGTGCGACGCGTCCACCTTGGCCAGCTCGTGGATGGTGAGGTAGTAGCTCAGCTGGTCCATCCCCGCCCCGCCGAACTCCTCCGGCCACGGCACGCCGAGGAGGCCGAGTTCGCCCATCTTGCGGATGTTCTCCCACGGGAAGGCGGAGGTGCGGTCGAGTTCGCGGGCCACGGGGGCGACGTCGCGCTGGGCGAAGTCGCGAACCATTTCGCGGACCTGGAGATGCTGCTCGCTGAAGTAGAGCGACGAATCCATGCGGGTCTCGGTTGGCGGAGTGGCGGCATGCCCCGGCGTGGGGCCCGTCGCTGGGCAATATAACAGAAAATTCACGCCCGTCATGCCCGTATCTTTATGCAGGACTTGCACTTGGATCGCGCATGAAGGACGTCCGTATTGCGCCGGGTTCGAGGCGTTCACATTGTACAGCGCGGAGAGGGATCGGCGGTGGCCCCGCGACCGGGTCGCCCCGCGGCGACACCCCTCCCGCTGCCGGCAGGAAAGCCTGATGGACCAGGCTGGCCCTCCGTGGAAGTGAGCGTCCACATGCGCACCCCAACTGCCCTGCTGCTCCTCCGGCTCGACGCCGAGGGGCGCTATGTGTTTGTCAGTGAGGCCGCCGCCGAGGCCGCCGGCCATCCGCGTGACGCGATGCTGGGCCGGACGGCGCGGGAGGCGGGGTTTCCCGACGAGGTCGTGGCGGCGACCGAAGCGGTGGTGGCACACGCCTTCGCGACGGGAACGCCATGCAGCCGGAGGTTTGCCTACCCGTCCGCGGCCGGCACCCGCCACTTCGAGAGTCACGCGGAGCCTGAGCGAACCGACGACGGCCAGGTGCGCTCCGCCCTGGTGGCCGTGGTGGAGGTGACGGCCGAGTCCGAGGCGGAGGCCCGTCTGGCGCAGGAACGGGAGGTGTTGAGTGCCACCTTCGAGCAGATGGACGAGGAGGTGGTGATCTGTGACGCCCAGGGGCGGATCCTGATGCTCAACGACACGGCCCGACGGCTGCACGCGGTAGACGCAGCCGGGACGCAGCCCACGCCGGAGGAGGAGGTCGGGTGGTTCCGGCAGCGCGACGGCGTCACGCCCATGGCGCCCGAGGACCTGCCGCTGCGGCGCGCCCTCGCCGGGGAATGCGTCTCCCCGATGGAGTTGGTCCTGGCCAAGCCCGGCCGGGGTCCCCGGCACCTGCTGGCCCGGGCGCGGCAGCTGCGGCGGCCAGACGGGACGGTGCTCGGGGCCGTG
>JBGAOL010000137.1:0-11162 GCA_044221825.1 Gemmatimonadales bacterium | reverse complement strand
AACGCGCGAACGAGGTCTTGCCGTGTCTTCCCTTTATTCCACGCGCCGGCGTGCACGCTTTCTCGCCTGCGCGACGTCCATGACGGAGGACCTGAACGACCTCGCCGTCCACACGCCGATCACTGGCGCGGCGATCATCGGCGGGGTCAGCATGGGCCCGCAGGAGCACGCCTTCCGGAGCGGCGCCACCGTGCTCGTGGCCACCCCCGGCCGCCTGCTCGACCACTTCCAGCACCCCTACGCCAAGCTCCCCCACCTCGAGTACCTGGTGCTGGACGAGGCCGACCGGATGCTCGACATGGGCTTCCTCCCCGACATCCGGAAGGTGCTCCGCCACCTCCCCACCAAGCGGCAGACGCTGTTCTTCAGCGCCACCATGCCCGACCCCATCGTGGCGCTCTCGCGCGAGATGCTCCGGCAGCCGGTGACGCTCAACCTCGAGCGCAAGGCGGCCCCCGCCAAGGGCATCACCCAGGCGGTGTACCCGGTGTCGCAGGAGCTCAAGGCGTCGCTGCTGCTTCACCTGCTCAACAAGGGGGAGATGGCGGAGGCGCTGGTGTTTACCCGCACCAAGCACCGCACCAACCGGCTGGCGGAGTTCCTCGAGAAGTCGGGCGTGCCGGTGGCGCGCATCCATGGCAACCGCTCGCAGGGCCAGCGCACCGACGCGCTCGACGGCTTCAAGGAAGGCCGCTACCGCGTGCTCGCCGCCACCGACATCGTCGCGCGCGGCATCGACGTCACCGAGCTCGGCCACGTGGTGAACTTCGACGTGCCGGCCATGCCGGAGGACTACATCCACCGCGTGGGCCGCACCGCCCGCGCCGAGGCCACCGGCGACGCCTTCACCTTCGTCTGCCCCGAGGAGGAGGCCGACCTCCGCGCCATCGAGAAGGCCATCGGCCGCCGCCTGCCCCGCATCACGGTGCCCGACTTCGACTACAAGGCCAAGCCGGTGCAGCGCTTCGAGGTCCCCATCGCCGAGCGGATCGCGGCCATCCGGGCGCGGAAGGCGGAGGAGCGGGCGCGCGCCAAGGCCAAGCTGGAGCGGAAGGCGCAGCTGGCCTCCCAGGAAGCCGACCGCCGCGCCCGGAAGGACGCCGAGCGCCCGGCGCGCTCCCATCATCCCGCCCGCCCCGCGCAGTCGGGCGGCGGCCAGCATGGCGGCTCCCGGCCCGCGGGCCAGGGCGGCGGACGTCCCGGCCGGGGGCGCCGTCGCGGGCCGCGGCGCGGGCCCGGCGGCGGCCCTCGGCCGCAGTAGGCCGCGGCCGGCGCACCGGCTGCGAGTCCCCGAAACACGACGGGCCGCCTCGAAGGCGGCCCGTCGTCGTTCCGGAGCGCGTGGCGCTAGGGTTTGGCCCAGCGCGCCAGCTTGGGCAGGACGCCGCCCATGAGCTTTCGGGCCTCGGGCGCCGGCATGATGCCCTGTGCGGACATCACCTGCACGCAGCACTCGAGCATCCCCTCCATGGTGACGTCGGGCGCGGTGAAGCTGCCCTGGTCAAAACAGTAGTGGCAGTAGTCGCCATTGGGCGACGCATCGGCGTTGGTGCCGAAGTCCTGCGGCTTCTCGAGCGGCATGCCGCAGCTCTGGCAGCAGGGGAGGTGCGCGGCGGGCGGTGCGGCGGGGGCGGGAGCGACCTTCGGGGACATGGGGACCATCCTGAGGGAGGGGCGGCGCGACGGCGCCATGCCCACCCTAGCGGGCGGCCCAGTAAGGCGGCGTGAAGCTGACGTGAGTCGGTCGGCCGACGCCGCCTAGTGGCAAGTGCCGGTCCCCTGGTCGGTGAACGACGAGCCCGCCACCGGGACAAACGCCCACGCATAGCTGCCCTGGCCCAGCGTGAGCTGGAGGATGCCGTAGGTGCCGTTGTCGAGGACCTGGCTGTTGGGCTGCAGCGTCCCCACCGCCACCAGCGTCCGCCCGCCCGTCCCCACGGTGAACTGCCGGATCCCCCCCGCCGCATCCGCCGCCGCCCCGGGCGTCTGCGGCGCGAAGCGCTCGTAGAGGTGCTCGTGGCCGTTGAGCACGATCTCGGCGCCGGCATCATACAGCGCCTGCCAGAAGGGCCCGACGGCGGTGTTGTTGCCGTGGCTTGCCCCCGAGCTGAAGCGCGGGTGGTGCCAGTAGGCCAGGGTGCACTGGGCCGGGTGCGCGGCGAGGTCGGCGCGGAGCCACTGTTCCTGCGCCGAGCCCGCGGTGCAGCCCACCTCGGTGCAGTTGCTGTTGAGCACGATGATGTGCCAGCTGCCGAGGTCGTAGCTGTACCAGCCCTGGTCACGGGGACCGGCCAGGGCGCCCCAGTAGTCCCAGTAGCCGGGGGCGCCGGCGGTGAGGTACTCGTGGTTGCCGGGGGCCGGCCGGGTCCGCGCCTTGTGGCGCCCCCAGCTCGGGCCGTAGCAGGTGGTGTACTCGGTGAGGGTGCCGCTCTGGTAGGCATTGTCGCCCAGGGCGGCGACGGTGCCGGCGCGGGTGTCGAGCAAGAGGGCGGTGGCCTCGTCGTAGCTCGAGTCGCACACCGCGATGTCGCCGGCGGCGAGGAGCACGGCCGGGGGTGGGGGCGTGAGGGTGATGGTGGCGGTGGTGGTGCCGGTCTTCCCGCCGCCGGTGGCGGAGACCGTCACCGGCCCCGCGCTCACCGCCGTGAGGAGCCCGCCCCCCGAGATGGTGGCGATGCCCGAATCGGAGGTGCCCCAGGTGAAGGTGGTGCCGGGCACCGGCTGGTCGCTGGCGGTGACGGCGAGCGCGGCGTACTGCTGGGTGCTTCCCACCTCGACGCTGGCGCCCGCGGGCGTCACGATCACCGAGGAAACCGTGAGCTCCCCGCCGCCGGGCCCCGAGGAATCACCGCAGCCCCCTGCGAGCCACCCCCCGAGGACCGCCACCAGCGCCAGGGCGTGCCGACGGGCGCCGCGCATGCTAGCCGATGGCCCGGTGGCTCCCGGAGGGCGTGGCGCCCTGCAGCAGGAACGCCAGGTCGGCGCCGGGCGCGAACTCCGCCGGCTCCTGGCCCGCGCGGAAGAGGGTCATCGGCACCGTGCCGCCCAGCCGGAGCTGGCCGCCATGCTCCCGGCGGATCCACCCGCCCTCGCGCAGCCCCGCCACCGCCACCTTGGGGTTGAGCGCCAGGAACTCCCGCAGCCGCTCGGCCCGCGACTCGCCGCCGTAGTTGGGCAGCACCTCATCGGTGAAGTGCGGGTTGATCTGGAACGGGATCAATCCCATGGCCTCGAGCGTCACCGGCTGCACGATGGGCATGTCGTTGGTGGTGCGGATCGTGGGACAGGCCAGGTTGCTCCCCGCCGACCAGCCGATGAAGGGCGTGCCCTCCTTGATCCGCTTCCGGATGCGCGGCAGGAGCTCCGAGCGCTGCAGGATCTCGAGCAGCCGGAAGGTGTTCCCCCCGCCCACCACGATGGTGTCCGCCTCCCTCCGCAGCACCTCCGCCGGGTCCCCTCGTGGAGCGACTCCACCGAGTGGCCGAGCTTCCCGAAGGCGGGCGGCCACCCGGTGCAGGTAGGGTCGTTGTAGGGGAAGGTGACCGCGGCGTAGGGCACGAACGCCACCGCCGCGGCTGCGCCCGAGGAAGTCCCCGATCTCGGCCAGCGCGCGGGCGAGGTAGGCCCCCGCCGGGGTTGCGCGGGAGTTGCTGAGGAGGAGGAGGCGCATGGCCGGACGATACTGGGGGGCGGGTCACCTCGTCCAGAACCCTGCGTGCGAGCGCGCCTGCGAGGACCCGTAGCTGCCGCGGTATTGTGAACCTCGGGTGCGGCGCACGTGAGGTATCGGCGAGGCTGCCGGGGCGCGCCATCCGAGGTAGGCGGCCTGGTCACCCGCCCTGCGGGCGGTTTCAGCACCCCACGGCAGCCAGGCAATGCCACGCGGGGCACGGTGATCGAGAAGACCTCGACCGCACCTTCGTCGCCCGCACGACGAGGTAGACGCCATCGGCGATGGACGAGCTGTCGGCATGCACCAGGAGCGAATCCTGCCCGGCGACCAAGCGAGGTGGAACACCTGGGCCCGCCAGTACCCGAGGCGAGGGGCGTGCTGGTGCCCCCGTCGGCGGGGATCTGCAGACGCTTTCTGCTGGTGTTGGAGCTGACGCTGAACGCGATGACGCTGCCGTCGGGGCGATAGGCCGCGCCCGATCGCTTCCCGGCCCGTGTACAAGCGGTGCCGGGCGCCGGTGCGGACCTCCACCCGCTCGAGGAGGACCACGAACGCGCCGTTGACCTGCCCGGTGTGCCAGAGCAGCAGGTAGCGGGCATCGGGGGAGAATGCCAGCGGCATCCAGCGCTCGAAGAAGTGATGCACCTTCCGCGCGGTGCCGTCGGGACGCACGATCACCACGTCGTTCTCGGCCCCGCCCGGTGCCTCGAACGCGATCCAGTCCCCTCGCCGGCGACCAGACTACGTCGTCATACCCTGATACCCGGTGAGCGCGGACAGGTCCGCGAGCCGGGTGCCATCGAGCGTCGTGATCGAGATGCGGAAGCGCGAGTCGCGGATGGCGAGCCGGCTCCTCCGGGCGAAAGGGACAACCTGGCCGCCGGCGCTGGAGATCGGCTGCACGGCTACCACGGGCGCGGGGAGAAGACGGTTCACCAGTTGGGGCATCCTCACTTCAGGGGCCCGCCCCGGCGCGGCCGGCGGGCAGGTGATGCTGAACGACACGGTACACGGTCCTCGCCCACTTCCAGCACATCCAGGTAATGTACATCGTACTGGCGGGAAAGCAGTTGGGGCGCATGCCCTCGAGGCGGATGGCGCACCGCGGCGGAGGGCAGGTCGCGCCAGGTCGCCGTGCTGCCGGAGCCACCGGCTGTTCGAGGGTGCGCCGTTGAGGATCACGACATATCCATCGGTGTCCGGCAGCGCCGAGCATTGCCGCACCGTCACGCTGGAGGCCGGCCGCCGTTGCCGGGACCGGCAGCCCTTCCCACCGCACGCAGCGCGAGCGGAACGGCTGGCGACCAAAGAAGGTCTGTCGTTGCATATGCCGGCTCAGGGTGCAGCGACCTCTTCAGCCGGGCGGCCGTTCCCGCGGCAGCACCCGGTGCTCGCGGGTCATGATGTCGAGCTCCGCCCGCGTCGCCAGCCGCGGCAGCGTCGGGTCCGCCTCCCCCGCCGGCGACCACGCCACCGTCACCGCGTCAGGCAGGAGCTGGCGGAGCGAGTTGGCGTAGTACTCGAGCAGCGGCCGCTCGTTGGGAAGGATCACGAGGTTGCCCCCGTCCTCCACCACCAGCCGCCGCATCCGGAACATGAGCCAGGCCCGCTCCCACACCTCCGCCACCGGCAGCTCGGCCCGCACCAGGCGGGCGCCGCGCGCCTCGAGGGTGTCGCGGAGCTCGTCGAGCCGCTCGAGCAGCTTGTCCCGCGGCACCACGCTGGTGCCGAAGGACAGGAGCGCCGCCGAGGCCAGCGGCACCGGCGTCACCGGCACCACCTGCCCGATCCGCTCCAGCGCGTGCTCCGCCAGCCGCTGCACGTGCGGCAGCCGCTCCGCCTTGGGGAGCGCCAGCACGCCCGGCGGCTGGTCCTTGAGCCACGCCCGCACCGAGATCGGCTCCCCGAAGGCGATGGCCACGCGGCCGTACTTCTTGATCCGGCCGGTGAGGAGCCGCACCGTGTTCCACCAGAGGTACGCCGCCACCGTGGCCAGCTGGCTCCCGCGGCCCGGCCGACGCGCGCCCACGATGCGCTCCTTGATGAGCGAGCGGTCCTCGAGCACCCGGTCGTAGTTGATGCCGATGGGCACCAGCCAGATGTCCCGGTCGAAGGCGGGGTCCTCGATGGTGCGCACGATGTAGTCGAGCAGGCCCAGCTTCTCGGGCCGGAGCGCCCCGTCCAGCGTGAGCCCGCCCTCGGGGAAGATCCCCTGCGTCACCCCGTTCCGGGTGATGAGCTGCACGTACCGCTCCAGCACCGTGTGGTACAGCGGCTCGCGGAACTGCCGCCGGATGAAGTAGCTGCCGAAGCTCTTGAAGGCGTACTCGAGCGGCCACACCCGCGCCCACTCGCCCACCGCGTAGCTGATGCTCACCATCCGGGCCAGCACGTACGCCACCACCACGTAGTCGGCGTTGCTGCGGTGGTTCATCAGGTACACCACCACGTCGCCGCGCGGCACCCGGTCCAGGGAGGCGCGGCTCTTCGTGTCCACCGTCGCCTTGTAGAGCAGGTTGATCAGCAGCCGCGAGAGGTTGTAGCCGAGGCGGTAGTAGGAGAGGACCGAGAAGAAGGGGACGATCTCGTCGATGTACTGGTTGACGCGGATCCGCACCTGGGACTCCGCCATCTGGTGCAGCGCCGCGTGCTCCCGCATGGCCGCATGCACCACCGGATCGGCCAGCAGCTCCTCCCGGATCCGCTCCCGCGCCACCAGCTTGTAGCGGTCGATCCGCGCCCGGAACTCGAGCACCGCCCCCCGCGCCCACCGCTTGAGCCGTGCCCGGAGCACCGACTTGGTCCCCAGCACCACGCCGATCGCCACGGCGGCCGCGGCGAGGAGGACGAGCGCGACGAGGGCCCACGGGGGCAGGGGCATGGGTGGCTGGGTGCTGGGGGTGCAGAGGGCCGCAGAGGAACCGCGCACTGGACCGTACCGGCAGGGCTACGCTCCGCCGACTCGTGCGGGCAGACCACCCTCCCCATGCACGGGCTCGAAGATCCAGACGGCGGAGCAGAGCTCCTCCGCGCCTCTGCTGAACCCCGCCAGGCCCCGGGGTCGGACGGAACTCGGCGATGCCCCCGCCGCGTCCAGCTTCGCCGCCGCGTAGCCCATGCCGCGGAGCCGGATGACGCGCTGCTGGATCGGCGGGTGCGAGGCAAAGATGTCGCCCACGAGGCCTTCCTTGGCGGAGAGGCGCCGCTCGCCCGGATCGACGATGCAGAGGTGCGCCGCCCCCGCGCGATGGCGGGTGGCACCCGCCGCCCCATCCACCTTCTCGAGCGCCGACGCGAGCGCCAGCGGGTTGCGGGTGAACTGCGCCGCGGTGGCGTCGGCGAGGTATTCGCGCTTCCGGCTCACGGCCATGGCCAGGAAGCGGCTGATCACCGGCGCCAGGATCAGCGTGATGACCCAGAGCACCAGCACGATGATGGCCAGCGGGTTTGCCCTTCTTCCGCCCCCCACCCCTCCCCCACTGCTCCGCCCCACCGAGGTGTGCCGGAGCATCCGCCCATCCTTGTCCGACATGAGCGCGATGGCGCCCACCATGGCGGCGAGCAGCGTCATGAGCCGGGTGTCGAAGTTCTGGATGTGCGCCATCTCGTGCGCCACCACGCCCTGCAGCTCGTCGCGGTCGAGCGCCTGCAGGAGCCCCTGCGTCACCGCCACCGCCGCCTTCTCCGGCACGATACCGGTGGCAAATGCGTTGGGATCGGGGTCCGGCACCACGAAGATCCTGGGCTTCGGCAGCCCCGACGCGATGGCCATCTCCTCCACCACGTTGACCAGCCGCAACTCGAGTTCGTTGGCCGGCTCGAACACCTCCTTGGCGCCCGTGGCCCAGAGCACCCGCTCCGGCCCCTTCTTCCACGAGAAGAGGCAGATCCCGCCCGCCACCAGCGTGGCGATGATCCCGATGAACGGCACGGTGTGACGGTGCGCCTGCTCCGACGCCGGCAGGTCCGCCGTGGCGAGGTACCACGCGATGTCGCCGCCGAAGCCCACCCACGCAAAGAAGAGCAGGAAGCCCCCCACCAGCCACGTGGAGCGGCGGCGGTTGGCCTCCTGCTGCGCAAAGAGGTTGGCGGGCGCGGTCATCGCTCGGCGCGGTGCCAGGGGGGCGCCGCGATCGGGTCAGCGACGGGTCACTTGCCGAACGAGAGGTCCACCTTGGGCACGGCGCGCTCCGCCGCGTCCTCGATCTCCCAGAGGTCGGCCGGCGTGGCCTTGGCCAGGCCCGCCACCAGGTTGGTGGGGAACTGCTGCTGCGCCGTGTTGTACTGCGTGGCCGTGTCGTTGTAGAGCTGCCGCGCGAAGCCCACCTTGTTCTCGGTGCTCGCGAGCTCCTCCTGCAGCTGGGCGATGTTGGCCGTGGCCTTGAGCTCCGGATAGTTCTCCGACAGCGCGAACAGCCGCCCCAGCGCCTGCGTCAGCTCGCCCTCGGCCTTGGCCACCTGGGCCACGCCGCTCGCGCCCACCGCCTTGTTGCGCGCCGAGATGACGGCCTCGAGGGTGCCCTTCTCGAAGTCCATCGCGCCCTTCACGGTGTTGACCAGGTTGGGGATCAGGTCGTGCCGGCGCTTGAGCTGCACGTCGATCTGCTTCCAGGCGTTGGCCACCTGGTTCTTGAGCGCCACCAGCTTGTTGTAGGCGGAGATGACCCACAGCGCCACCACGACAACCACCACCAGCAGCACGATGCCCATCGGGAACTCCGGGAGAGGAGGGGACCCGGGAAAGATAGGGCCGTGGCGCCGTGGGGGGAGAGCGGCCGCCGGGCGGCGGCCGGGAGGGCCTAGTGCTGGGGCTCCCGCTGGTCGCCGAGCCCGTCGATGGCGCGGCGGAGGGCGTCCACGATGGTGTCGTCGTCGAAGCTCTGGAACAGCGGGTGCCGCTCGTCCACGATCAGCTCCGCGCCGGGGCCGAGGGACACCTTGCGGCAGATGGTGCCGCGCCCGCGGCGGCCCGGCGTGGTGCCCTCGCCCTGGGTCCAGGCCAGGAGGGCGCGGCCCACCTTGCCGCGGGGCTCGCCCTCGGGGACGGTGAGGGGGAGCTGGTCGGGCGGCGGGAGGCGGCCGCCGAGGGCGGCGGCCACGCGGCGCTCCACCACGTCACCGGGGAGGCCCGCGAGGTCGCGCACCAGGGTGCCGAGCGTGGCGCCTTCCATCTGCTGCAGCTTGATGGCCAGCACCTGCAGCAGGTGGCGGTAGCCGTAGGTGGCCGCGGTGCCGCGCCCCTCGGGCGGGGAAACCAGCTTCCGCGTCACGTAGAAACGGATGGTGCGCTCGCTGGGCCGGGCGCTCGCCGCGGCGTTGACCGGGAACACCGCGCTGGCCTCGAGGATGGCGCCCGCCAGCGCGGACAGGTCGCGCAGGCTCCACGGCGCCAGTGCGGCATACTGGCGCAGGGTGCCGAGCGTGTCGGCGGCACTGGCGGCGGGTGCGGTCACGGCGAGGGTCACAGGCGGTCGCAGGCGGTTCGGGTCGGGACGGCTAACATGGCCGTGCGACCGGGCAGGGGCAAGGCCTGTGGCGTGCGCGCGTCGGAAGGGACCGGCTCGCGTTCCCTTGACACCAGCAAAGTCACTCCTCCCTGCTACCGTGGTGCGCATGCGACGCGGCACCACGCTCCTCGAGCTCCTCATCGGCATCGCCCTCGTGGCCATGCTCCTCGTCCTCGCCATTCCCGGCGCGGGCCGCGTGCGCGACCGCCTGGCCGTGGACGCCGCCGCCCACGCGCTCGCCAACGCGCACGTGCGCGCGCGGCTCGTGGCGGTCACCGAGCGGCGGCCCGCGCTCCTCACCCTCACCGATGATTCGCTGGTGCTTCGCGTGCTCGAGTCACCCTCCGACACCGCGCTGCGCTGGCGCGACGCGGGACCGCGGGCGGGCGGCGTCAGCAGTGCCGGCCTGCCACGGGTGGTCACCTTCGCGCCCAACGGCACCACCCTCGGCGTGGCCAACAGCACCACCACGCTGAGCCGCGGCGCGGCGCAGAAGCAGGTGATCGTCTCGCGCTATGGGCGGGTGCGGATCCCGTGAGGGGAGAAAGCGACGGCGGCCCAGACGGCACCGCCGGTCCGGGGGCAACCTCGGCGTATGGGAGTCAGGAAGCGCCTGCTCCCGTATTCGCCCCGCGCGGGAGCGCGGGACGGGGACGACGGCCAGGCGAGGTGACGGGACTAGACGGCATCGCGGCCGACGGACACCGGCCGGTGCGGGAGCCATGAGTGCACGGCTCCCGGGAGGGGATGGAGCACCCGGCCGGGCAGTCCGGCCGGGGAGGGACGGCTACTCCGACTCGGGCCCGCTGTCGGTGCCGCCGTTCAGCCCGTACTTCCGGACCTTGGCCAGCAGCGTCGAGCGCGCAATGCCGAGGAGGTGCGCGGCCCGCCGCTTGTTGCCGCGGGTGTAGGCCAGCGTCCGCGCAATGTGGCGCCGCTCCACGTCATCGAGCGGCTCCGGCTGCACCGGCTCCGACGGGGCAATGGCCTCGCGGAGGTGGGTCTGGTCCAGCCCCGGGGTGGCCAGCGCCACCACCGCGTGATCCAGTCCCGGCGTGGTGAGGGCACGGGCGGCTTCGGCGGGGTCGCCGAGCGCCACCGGCGTGTGACCGGCCGCCTTGAGCACCTGGGCCAGGCTGTCCCGGCGGGCCTGATCCGGGTCGAGCACTAGAATATGGGAGGTCTGCATGGGGTCGTTTCCCCTTCATCCAAGTCAGAAGTTGATCAGAGGCGCGGGGATCGGGCCGGAGCCTCCCGCTCCAGGGTTGGTGACGCCACGTGCGTTACTGGCTGACACCGACACACCGGAGCCGTATCTTTTGCCGCATTCCCGCACCGTCACGCCCATGACCCAGCCAGCGCTACCCGAACTGCCCGTCGGCGCCCGACTCCAGGATCCCTTCCTGGTGCTGGAGGTAGATGCGCGCGGTGGCGACTCCCCGCACACCATCCTCACCCTCGGCAACGCCACTGGCCGGATTCAGACTGCCCCGTTCTGGGCATCGGACTCCCACCGCATCGCCGGGATCGCCAAGGGCAGCGTGGTGCAGGTCATCGGCACCATCGGCAGCTATCGCGACCGGCGCCAGGTGGCGGTGGACTCCATCCGGGTCCTCCCCAAGGAACAGGTGGCGTGGCAGCACCTGCTCCCTTCCGTGGGAGACATCACGCGCTACTGGACCGCCCTCGACAAGTGGCGCGCCGGCCTCCGGGGCCCGCGCCTGGCCCGCACCCTGGGCCTCTTCTACGACGATCCCGACTTCCGCGACCGCTACGGCAGCTGCCCCGCGAGCACCAGCGGGCATCATGCCGAACTGGGCGGCCTGCTCAAGCACACCTGCGAGGTGGCGCACGTGGCGCTCGCCATTGCCCCGTCGGAGCCGGTGCAGCCGGAGCCGCTCGATGACGTGGAGCGGCGCCACATTGCGCGGACGCTGGCCTACACCCGCGGCAACAAGCGGCGGGCCGCGCACCTCCTCGGC
>JBGAOL010000136.1:0-9609 GCA_044221825.1 Gemmatimonadales bacterium | reverse complement strand
TGGCGCCGGCTCCGGCTCGACGGGCGCGCGGATGGTGGCCAGCACCTCGTTGAGGCGGTCGATTTCCGAGGCGGTCTGCGCAATCTCCTCGCGCACCTGGACGATGACCTTCATGCGCTCGGACCGGATCCCGTCCCAGCGGGTCTCGTCGTACTCCCCCACCAGGTGGCGAACCTCGGCCTCGGCGAGCTGGTCCATCTGTTCCTGCTCGCGCGAGGTGAGGGCGCCGTGGCGGGCGGAGAGGTCGCCCACCTGCTCCTCGAGGGCGTTCACGTGGGTGCGCAGCTCCTGCAGCACGGCGTCGAGGCGGCGCTCATAGTCGGCCCGGACACGGGCCCGGACCGTCTCGGGGACGGTGGGGCCGCCATCGGGCGTGTTGAGCTTCGCGAGCCAGTTCACGAACTGGGCGCGATCGTGCAGCAGGTGGTCGATCGGGTTCCCGCTATCCGCGGTCGGCTTGGTCATGTGCCGGTTCCCTCTTGGGGTCCATCAAGGCGCGCACCTGTCCGGCGGTGAGCCGGTTCACCCTGCCTGCGAGCCGGGCGCTCAACACAATCCTGGCGCCATGCTCCATGCTCTCCATGCGGATCCGCGCCTGATCCAGCCCGGCGCCCCACGTCACCGCGCCGTGGTTGGCCAGGAGCAGTCCGCTCCGGCCGGCGAGGTGCGGCTCCACCACATCCCCGAGGGCCCGCGTGCCCGGCTGCGCGTACGGCACCAGCGGCACCTCGCCCAGCAACAGGGTGAGTTCCGGCAGCAGGTCCGCCGGGAGCCCTTCCCCGGCCAGCCCCAGAGCCGTGGCAGTGGGAGGATGCGCGTGGACCACCGCCGCCGCCTCGGGGCAGCGACGATAGATCCGAAGATGCAAATCTAACTCGGATGAGGCCTGCCGAAAGCCGCCCAGCCGGTCCCCGGCCAGGGTCACGAGGACCAGGTCGGCCGGGGTGAGGTCGGCCTTGGGACAGCCGCTCGGGGTGACCAGCACCCGGTCAGGGCCGAGCCGCACGGAGAGGTTCCCGTCGGCCCCGGCGATGAGGCCCGCCTCCCAGAGGCGCCGGGCGGCATGGACCAGCGCCTGGCCGGCCAGGCCCGGGGCCGCCCGCCGCTCGTCAGGCACCGGTGCGGTCGTGCACCACCCGGCCGCGCACGATCGTCACCTCGGCCCGCCCCTTCACCTTCCGGCCGCCGAAGGGCGTGTTCCGGCTCTTGGAGAAGAAGGCCTTGGGGTCCACCGTCCACTCCACGTCCGGGTCGAGGATCACCACGTCGGCCGGGGCGTTGGGCGCCAGGGAGCCACCCGGGAGCTTGAATAGCTGGGCCGGGCGGGTGCTCATCCGGTACAGGAGGTCGGAGAGGGACAGCAGGCCCGGGCGCACCAGCTGGCTCACCGCCAGGCCGAAGGCGGTCTCGAGCCCGAGGATGCCGTTCGGCGCCTCGTCGAACTCCCGCTCCTTGGCGTCGTAGTGGTGCGGCGCGTGGTCCGTGGCGATCACGTCGATCGTGCCGTCCTTGAGGGCCTGCTGCAGCGACTCGACGTCCGCCTCCTCGCGGAGCGGCGGGTTCATCTTGGCGTTGGTGTTGTAGCCCTCGCACGCGTGGTGCGTCAGCGTGAAGTGATGGGGCGTCACCTCGGCCGAGACGTTCAGGCCCTTGTCCTTGGCGCGGCGGATCAGGTCCACCGAGCCGCGGGTGCTCATGTGGCAGAGGTGAATCTGGCCACCGGTCAGCTCCGAGAGGATGATGTCGCGCGCCACGTGGATCTCCTCGGCCGCGGCCGGGATGCCCTTGAGCCCCAGGCGCGTGGCCACGATCCCCTCGTGCATGGCCCCGGCGTGGGCCAGGGTGATCTCCTCGCAGTGGTCGGCGATGGGGATGCCGAAGGTCTTCGCGTACTCGAGCGCCGTGCGCATCAGGTGCGAGTTCATGATCGGCTTGCCGTCGTCGGACACGGCGACGGCGCCGGCGCTCATCAGCTCCCCGAACTCGGAGAGCTTCTCCCCCTTCTGCCCCACCGAGATGGTGCCCACCGGATAGACCCGCGCCTTGCCCGCCTTCTGGGCCTGGCTGATCACGAAGCCGATGGTGCCCTGGTTGTCCTGCGGCGGGTCGGTGTTGGGCATGGCGCAGACTGCCGTGAAGCCGCCGGCGGCCGCCGCCATGGCGCCCGTCGCCACCGTCTCGAGGTCCTCGAAGCCGGGCTCGCGCAGGTGCACGTGCAGGTCGATGAGGCCCGGGGCGACCACCTTCCCCGTGGCGTCGATCACCTGGCAGCCGTCCTCGCCCACGATGCCGTGGCCCACGGAGGCCACGCGGCCCTCCGCCAGGTACACGTCGGCAATGCCATCACTGCGGCGCGACGGGTCGATCACCCGCCCGCCCTTGATCAGAATCGGGCGAGTCACTCGCCACCTCCCTGGGACTGCCAGTCAGGCCCGCCGCCGGCGAGCAGGTAGAGCACGGCCATGCGCACGGCGACCCCGTTGGTCACCTGCGGCAGGATCACGCTGAAGGGACCATCGGCCACGTCGCTGTCGATCTCGACGCCGCGGTTCATGGGGCCGGGGTGCATCACCACGAGGTCCTTCTGCGCCCGCTCCAGCCGCTCGCGGGTGACGCCGAAGACCCGGTTGTACTCGCGCAGCGAGGGGATGAAGCCGCTCGTCATGCGCTCGAGCTGCAGCCGCAACACGTTCAACGCGTCGGCCCAGCGGATGGCGTCGTCGATGTGCGGGATCACCTCGACGCCGAGCGCCTCGATGTCGCGCGGGACGAGGCTGGCGGGGCCGCAGACGGCCACCTGGGCGCCGAGCTTCCGGAGGCCCCAGATGTTGCTCCGCGCCACGCGGCTGTGGGTCACGTCGCCGCAGATGGCCACCTTGAGGCCCTCGATCTTCCCGAACTTGTCGCGCAGCGTGAGCAGGTCGAGGAGGCCCTGGGTCGGGTGCTCGTGCTTGCCGTCACCGGCATTGATCACGTTGGAGCGGATCCGGTTGCCGAGGAACTCGGCCGAGCCGGAACTCGGGTGGCGGATGACCACCATGTCGATCCGCATGGCCTCGAGGTTCCGGGCCGTGTCCACGAGGGTCTCGCCCTTCGAGACCGAGCTGCCCGAGCTGGCCACGTTCACCGTGTCCGCGCTCAGGCGCTTCTCCGCAAACTCGAAGGAGGTGCGCGTCCGGGTGGACGCCTCGAAGAAGAGGTTGACGATCGTCTTGCCGCGGAGCGCCGGGACCTTCTTGATGGGCCGCTCGGAGACTTCCTTGAAGGCTTCCGCGGTGTCGAGGATGAGGCGGAGCTGCTCGGCCGAGAGGTGCTCGAGGCCGACCAGGTCCTTGCCGAGGGCGGGCGCTTTCGTCACGGGACGCTCGTGGTGCGTCGCAGGGGGAAGGAACGGCGCGACGCCCCGGACCGGGCCCCGAGGGGAGCCGGGCGGCGGGGCGCCGGGATCGTCATTCGCGGACCAGCTCGACGGCGTCGCGCCCGTCGAGTTCCCGGACCATCACGTCCACCCGGTCTCCCCTGGCGATGGGCTGGGTGACGCCGACGATGTCCGGCTGGATGGGGAGTTCGCGCCCGCCCCGGTCCACCAGGACGCAGAGCAGGATGCGGCGGGGGCGGCCGAAGTCGGCCAGCTCGTCGAGCGCGGCGCGGATGGTCCGGCCGGTGTAGAGCACGTCGTCGACGATGACCACGGTGCGGCCGTCGAGGTCCCCGGGGATGCGGGTCTCGCCGATCCGGGGCCGCGGGCCAATGGCCTGCAGGTCGTCGCGATAGAGGGTGATGTCCAGGGCGCCGCACGGAATGGCGCGCCCCTCGAGCTGCTCCACCTGCTGCGCCAGGCGCGCCGCCAGCTGGACCCCGCGGCGCTGGATGCCGACCAGCACCAGCCCCTCGGGTCCCTCGGCGTGCTCCACGAGTTCCGACGCCATCCGGGTGAGGGCCCGGGCCACGGCGCGTTCGTCGAGCAGGTTGGATCGGGTGGGCATGTTGGGGACAAGCTAGCCACGCCCGGCACCGCCGCCAAGCGGGGGCCTCAGCGCGCGGGGGACACCCGGCGACCGGCTAAGCGGAACAGCATGAGGACCGTGAAGATGCCGAGGTATGGCAGGGCGTCACGCACATCGAGCTTCTGGACCATCAAGTAATGGATGAGGCCGAGGGCCGTGGCCACGTAGGCGAGCCGGTGCAGCCTGCTCCAGCGCTTCCCCAGGCGCCGGATGGCGGCGTCGGTGGACGTCAGCGCCAGGGGAATCAACATGAGAAACGAGATGAACCCGACGGCGATCCGCGGGTGCTCCACCGTATCCGCCCAGATGCTCCCTGCATCGAGCCCCTGGTCGAAGACGAAGTAGATCACGGCGTGCAGGAGCACGTAGCCGAAGGCCGCAAGGCCGAACACCCGCCTGAGCGGCTGGCTCCAGTTCCACTGGAGGTGCCGACGCAGCGGCGTGATGACCAGGCTCAGCAGCAGGAGCACGATGGCCGAGAGCCCCGTGACCACCTGAAGTCCCTTCACAGGGTCAGGGCCGAGGTCCCCGCCGCCGAAGGCGCCCCACAACATCCACCCCACCGGCCCGAGGCAGGCCAGGATGACAAACCACTTGAGGGCCCGGGGGGACATCCCGACCGGCCTCAGAAGTTCCGTCGCAGGTCCATCCCCGCGTAGAGCGAGGCCACCTGGTCGGCGTAGCCGTTGAAGGGGAGCGTGGGCCGCTTGAAGAACTCGCCGATCCGCCGCTCGCGGGCCTGGCTCCAGCGCGGGTGGTCCACGGCCGGATTCACGTTGGCGAAGAACCCGTACTCGTCCGGGGCCACCTCGGCCCAGGTGGTCTTGGGCATCTGCTCCGTGAACCGGATCCGGACCAGCGACTTGCCCCCCTTGAAGCCGTACTTCCACGGCACCACCAGGCGCAGGGGGGCGCCGTTCTGGCCCAGCAGCGGCTTGCCGTAGATCCCCGTGGCCAGGATGGTCAGCGGGTGGCGGGCCTCGTCGAGGCGGAGCCCCTCGGTGTAGGGCCACGGGAGCACCGGCCGGCGGACCCCCGGCATCTGCTGCGGGTCGTTGAGCGTCGTGAACTCCACGTACTTGGCGCGGCTGGTGGGCTGCACCCGGTCGATCAGGTCCTTGAGCGGGAAGCCGAGCCAGGGGATGACCATGCTCCACGCTTCGACGCAGCGCATCCGGTAGATCCGCTCCTCCTGCTTGTAGGGCTTCACGAGGTCGTCGAGGTCGTAGTCGGCTGGCTTGGCCACCTCACCGTCGATGCGGACCTTCCAGGGACGGAGCTTGAGCGCCTTGGCGTTGCCGGCCGGCTCGTCCTTGTCCGTCCCGAACTCGTAGTAGTTGTTGTAGGTGGTGACGGTCTCGTACGGCGTCAGCTTGTCGTCGTCCGTCCGCACGCCGGCTTCCCGGGCCAGACCGCGGGCGATGGCCCGCTGCTCCCCCGGGGCAAGGGCCAGGCCAAGGGCGCCGAGGCTCGCCAGGAACGCGCGGCGATCCTGGTACTGCCGCTCGCTGGTGATTTCGTGGGTCGGGACGTCCGAGGGACGACGGATGAGCATCGGGGTGGCTCCGGAGTGGGACGAATAGGGAATACGCCGGCGGGCGGGCCATGGTTCCCGGATGCCCGGAAAGCGACGCGGGGACGGTCCTCGTGGGACCGCCCCCGCGCCAAGCGGACAGGGAGGGATTCGAACCCTCGAAACGGGTTGAGCCGTTTACACGCTTTCCAGGCGTGCCTCTTCAACCACTCGAGCACCTGTCCCGGGGCCACCGGCGGACTCGAGTCCGGCCAGCGGCGGGCCGGAAGTCTAGCGAGCCCCCTGCCCGGTCGCCAGCAGGGAGGGCACTTCGGGTGCCGCGCCTCGGCTGCGGGCCGAGGTCCCGTAACGGAAGTGAGCCACGAGGCCGCCCAGTTCGGTCGCCACGCGGGCGAGTTCCCCAGCCGCTTCCTGGCTCCGGAGTGCGGCGCTGCGGGTGGCACCAGCCGTCCCGGCCACGCCCTCGATGCTCGCGCTGATCTCCCCCGCCCCGCCGGCCGCCTCCCCGAGGCAGCGCGTCATCGTGGCGCTCGTGCTCGTCTGCGCCTCGACGGCGGTGGCGATGGTGCCCTGCGCCTCGCTGATGCGCTGGATGATGGCGCCGATCTCGCGGATGGCCGTGATGGCCTCCTCGGTGTCCGCCTGAATGGCGTCGATGGTGCCCGCGATGGTGCCGGTGGCGTCGGCGGTCTGCCGGGCCAGCGCCTTCACCTCACTGGCCACCACCGCAAAGCCCTTCCCCGCCTCGCCGGCCCGGGCCGCCTCGATGGTGGCATTGAGAGCCAGCAGGTTGGTCTGCTCGGCGATGGTGTTGATGACCTTGAGCACCTTGCCGATCTCGCGACTGGAGCCGCCGAGCTTGGCGACGGTGCGATCGGCCCCTTCGGCCGTGGTGACCCCGGTGCGGGCCACCTCGGCCGCGCGGGTGGCGCTCCGCGCGATTTCCTGGATGGTGGCCGCCATCTCCCGGTTGGCGGCGGCCACCTCGTCCATGCTCCGGGTGACTGCTCCGGCGTGCCCCGCCACCCCGGCCACCTGGGCCGCCGTGGCCTCGGCACTGCCGCTCAGCTGGTCGCCGACGGCGGCGAGTTCCCGGGACATGGCGTCGACGGCGCCGGCGGCCCGCGCGATCTCGGCGATGTCGCGCCGCAGCGTGGTGAGCAGCGTCTCGAGCCCCTCGCCGACCTGGCCCACGGGATCACGGCCGGTCACCGGGACGGTGGTGGCCAGGTCGCCCCCGGCGGCAGCGCGCACCGCCACCAGAATCCGATCAACGCGCTCCTGCAGCTCGGCCGACACCCGGGCCGCGTCCTCCATCCGGCTCCGCTGCTCCGCCTCGCGGGCGGCCGCGGCCGCCCGCTCGCGTTCGGCCTCCGCCCGGGCCTGGGCCTGACGCTGCGCCTCGTCAGCCCGTTCCAGCGCCGCGCGCTCCTCGAGGTGGCGAGCCCGCTCGGCCACCGCCTCGCGTTCCTGGGCGGCCTGGCGTTCGGCCGCGGCCCGGGCCTCGGCGCCGAGCGCGCGGGCTTCCGCGAGCGTGCGGCGCTGCGCGGCGATGGCCGTGTTCAGTGCGGCCGCCATCCGGCCCAGCTCATCCTCCCGGTCCACCGCCAGCTCCACGTCGAGGTGGCCGGCGGCCACGGCTTCCAGCGCGTCCATGGTGCGGGCCAGGGGCCGCTCGAGCCCCGCCACCGTCCGCCGGACGACCCACGCGAGCAGCGCCAGCATCACGAGCGCAAAGAGCACCGTCGTGGCCGCGGCGCCGGCCACGCGCGCCGTCACCGTGGCGGCGGGCACGGAGACGCCGAAGGCCCAGGCGGTCCCCGTGCGGCCGATGGTCACGGGGACGAACGCGGTGAGGTAGCGGACCCCGCCCTCCACGTGGCTCCGCACCAGCCGGTGCCCGGCGCCGCTCACCGAGTCGCGCACCAGCCGGGCGAGCGCCGAGTCAGGCAATGGCTTGCCGAGCCAGGCGGTGTCGGGATGGGCCACCAGGGTGCCGGTGTCGTCGAGGAGCAGCGCATGGCCCCCCGCGGGGTGCACGGCCACCAGGGCCTCCTGCACCGAGCCGAGCGCCAGGTCCACGCCCGCCACGCCGCGGAAGCGGCCTCCCTCGCCGAGGAGCGGGACCACCAGGCTCGTCATCAGGACGGTCTGGCCGCCCACCTCGTAGGGGTACGGCGGCGTGACCGACTCCCGCCGGCGCTCGCGCGCCAGCGCGTAATAGGCGGAGCTGTCCACGATCTCGTCGGGGATCGGTGGCTCGGAGCGCACCGTGCCGGCGTCCCAGACCCAGTACGGCACGAAGCGCCCGTCCTTGTCGCTGCCCGGGGTGTTGCGGAACCCGGCGTCGCGGCCGTCGAAGGCGTTGGGTTCGTAGCTCACCCAGAGCCCGAAGGCGTCGGGCGCCGTGGTCAGGAGCCGCTCGATGAGGGCGTTCATGGCGGGGCGGCTGGCCCGGCCGCCCCCGGCCATCAGCACCCCGCTGCCGGCCAGGTCCCGGGCCACGGTCATGGCGCCATCCAGCTGGCGACCCACGAACTCCCCGTAGCGCGCCGCGGTGCCCTCGAGCTCCGCGCGCGCTTCCCGACCCGCCTCCCGCCCGCCCCGCCACGCCACCACCGCCGTGAAGAGCGCCAAGGCCACCCCGGCGGCGCCGAGGACCGGCACCAGGACCTGGTTCCCGATGCGGCGGCGGATGGCCGCGCGCAGCTGCGCACCGACTTGCACCGTGACGAGCTCCTTCCCCGGGTGGGGCATGCGCCCATCCGGGGCGCAGGCATCGGCCTGAGTATCGGCCAGGGGACCGACGGGGTTGATGGCGGCAGGGGGAAACGCCGCCGCCCGTCCACCGCCAGAGGGCACGGTGAACGGGCGGTCGTCGCGCGGGTCACCTCAGGTAGTGAACCGGGCGGTCAGGCGCTGCAGCTCGGCGGCCAGCCTGGCCTGCTCCTCCGCCGACTGCAGGGTGCGGGTGGCGCCGTCGGCGGTGACGCGCACCGCGTCGCCCACGCGCTGGATGTTGCTGGCGATCTCGTCGCTCCCCTTGGCGGCCTCGGCGACGTTGCGGCTCATCTCGTTGGTGGTGGCCGTCTGCTCCTCCACCGCGCCCGCGATGGCCGTCTGCAGGTTGTTGATCTGCGCGATGATCTGGCTGATCTGCCGGATGGCGTCCACCGACTGCCGGGTGTCGACCTGGATGGCCTCGATCTTCTGGCCGATCTCCTCGGTGGCGCGGGCGGTCTCCTTGGCCAGTTCCTTCACCTCGTTGGCCACCACCGCGAAGCCGCGGCCCGCCTCTCCGGCGCGGGCGGCCTCGATGGTGGCATTGAGCGCCAGCAGGTTGGTCTGCTGCGCGATCGAGGTGATGACCTTGATCACCTTGCCGATCTGGGCGCTCGACTCCCCCAGCTTGCCGACGGTGGCGTCGGTGGCCTCGGCCACGCGCACCGCGTCGGTGGCCACGCGGGCCGCCTCGACGGCGCTCTTGGAGATCTCCCGGATGGAGGCACTCATCTCCTCCGAGCCGGTGGCCACGGTGGTGACGTTGCGCGACACCTGCTCCGACGCGGCCGCGACCACGCCGGCCTTGTTGGAGGTGTCCCGCGCGGTCTGGCCCATTTCCTGGCTCACCCGCGTCAGCTCCACGGCGGATCCGGCCAGGGTCTTGGCATTCCGGGCCACCGCGTTCATGATCTCGCGGACCTCGGTGGTGTCGATGGCGAACTTGACCACCTTGTACGGCCGGCCGCTCGCGTCCATGATCGGGTTGTAGGACGCCTGGATCCACACCTCGCGCCCGCCCCGGCCGATGCGCTTGAACTCCCCCGCCTGGTACTCGCCCTTGTTGAGCGCGGCCCAGAACCGGCGGTAGTCCTCGCTCGCGGCGAAGGCCGGCTCCACGAACATCCGGTGATGGCGCCCGCGGATCTCCTCGAGCCCGTAGCCCAGGGCCCGGAGGAAGTTCTCGTTGGCGGTGAGCACCGTCCCGTCGAGCTGGAACTCGATGACGGCCATGGAGGTGCGGATGGCGGCGATCTGCCCCTCGAACTCGGCGTTGCGCAGCTTCGA